>JAJUHI010000001.1 GCA_029267955.1 Sporobacter termitidis
ATTTAGCTGTAATTAATAACCATTTCCCGCAGGCGCCGCTTGCCATGTTCCGGGCCCGGTGATACAATGGGTTATACAAAAAAGTAGACATAACACGCAAAGGAGACGACCTCATGAACAATAAAGCCATGTACAAAATTCCTTACGGTCTGTATGTGCTCACCGCGCGCGAGGGCGACAAGGACAACGGCTGCATCATCAATACGGTCGGGCAGGTGACGACGTCGCCCAACCGGATTACCTTTGCCGTTAACAAGCAGAACCTCACCCACGATATGGTGATGAAAACCGGCGTCTTCAATGTCTCAACCCTGTCGGAGGCCGCTCCGTTTGCCGTGTTCCAGAACTTCGGCTTCCAGAGCGGGCGCACCGCCGATAAATTTGCCGAGTTTAAGGATGTCTACCGGAGCGAAAACGGCATCTATTACCTGACCAATTATGTCAACTCGTTTATCTCCGGCAAAATCGTCACCGCCACGGACCTGGGGACGCACACGCTGTTTCTGGCCGACGTCACAGACGCCGAGGTGCTGGGGAACGAAGATTCCATGACCTATGCGTTTTATCAAAAGCATGTCAAGCCCTCCTCAGGGCCGCGGCCTGCCGGAAAGGCGTGGCGCTGCCGCATCTGCGGGTATATCTACGAGGGAGAGACGCTCCCGCCCGACTTTATATGCCCCATCTGCAAGCACGGCGCGGCCGATTTTGAAGAGATTTAACTGCTTATGTACAAAAAAACCGCCGGTTAAAGACGTTTCTGACCGTTCTTTAACCGGCGGTTATAACTTTTTTACTTACGCTTCTGCCTGCGCGTCCGGTATGACGCAGACATCCACCCAGCCTCTGGCGCAGGAGACCTTAAACAGCTCCTCAATGGTCAGCTCCAGGGCGCTGTTGGCGCTGCCCGCAGCGGGGTAAACCGTATCAAACCGGAGCATGGACTCGTCCAGATAGACGGGAATGCCGTCTTTGATCCCGAAGGGGCAGACGCCGCCCACCGGGTGGCCAACCTGACTTTCCACCTCGTCGGGAGACAAAAACCGGGCCTTGTGTGAAAAATGGTCCCGGAATTTCCTGTTGTCAATGCGGGCGTCGCCCGCGCAGACGATCAGCATGCAGCCCTTTTCTGTTTTCAGAGACAAGGTTTTTGATATCTGCGCCGGCTGCACGCCCAAAGCGCGGGAGGCCAGCTCCACCGTCGCGCTGGACACCTCAAACTCCCGTATTCTGTCCTCGACGCCGAACCGGCGCAGATGCGCTCTCGCTGTCTCCATCGACATGGTCAGACCCGCCTTACCTGGTATTTCCTTCAGACGCAGGACATTGTAGCATACGGGATTTTCGGCGTCAAACAATTCCGTTTAGCACTCTGTACAAACTTTTGCACATTTTTGTAGGACACCATGTAGAAAACGGTGCGTTTTTTACGACCGCCGGGCGCTTTGCGCCGCTGGGAGCCCAGAAAGACTTGTAGTTTCTGCGATTGTGTAATATAATATGTAAGCTGTACGCATCGGTACGCGCTGTATGCGCCGGCGTGCGCTATTCTGAAAATGGAGTTGGAGCTATGGTAACGGTTCAAACGGAACGTGGATTTATCCGTATCGCCAGCGACGTATTTACAAATCTCGTTGGGATGGCCGCCACAAGCTGCTTCGGCGTCAAGGGCATGACCGTACGTTCCATGACCGACGGTCTCGTGCATCTGCTCAAACGGGAATCCATGGGCAAAGGCGTCCATATCACATATAACGATAACGGTTCCATTTCGATAGAGCTTCATATTGCTGTTGATCAGGGTGTCAATATCCCCGTCCTGTGCGGCAACATTATAGAGGAAGTCCGTTATAAGGTGGCCCTGGCTACCGGCGTAGAGATTATGAGCGTCGACGTCTTTGTCGATTCGATGATAATTGGCTGAGCGAGGGGGAAGCTGTTTGACACATCAGATTACCGGCGCCTTATTCAGGGATATGATACTCAACGGCGCGGCAGCGATCGATAACCATAAAGGTGAGATCAACGAATTAAATGTTTTTCCCGTACCGGACGGCGATACGGGTACAAATATGAGCCTCACAATGAGCGCCGGTGCAGCGGCGCTTCGTGATTTGACACCGGAAACAATTGGCAAGGCGGCTGAAATTACGGCCGGCGCGCTGCTGCGCGGCGCCCGGGGCAATTCGGGCGTTATCTTGTCGCTGTTGTTCCGGGGCATCGCCCGCCATCTGAAGGATCTGGAAACGGCCGACGCCTCCGAATTCGCCCACGCCATCTCCTACGGCGTCGATTCGGCTTACAAAGCCGTTATGAAGCCCTCGGAAGGGACAATCCTGACCGTATCGCGCCAGGCCGCCAGCGCGGCGGTGACAAAGGCGGAATACGTGGGCGATATCGAGGCCGTCCTTGACCACGCGCTGAAAATCGGCCATGAGGCGCTTGCCAACACCATCAACCAGAACCCCGTTTTAAAAAGAGCCGGCGTCGTTGACGCGGGCGGAAAAGGATACCTGTATATCCTTGACGGCATGCTCAAGGCGCTCCGCGGCGAAATGCTGACAGCCGGCCCCGACAGTACGGCCGCCGGCGCTGAGAAAGCCGATTTCGCAAGCTTCGATACCGATGAAATCACCTTTACTTACTGCACGGAGTTCATCGTCAGCCGCCAGACGCGGAAGGAGCCGTCCCTCCTACGCAGCTTCCTCGACAAACGCGGCGACAGTATTGTCATGGTGGATGACGACGAGATCATCAAGGTGCACGTCCACTCCAACGAGCCGGGCGTCATCCTCACGGAGGCGCTCACCTACGGCCCGCTGATCACCATAAAGATTGAAAATATGCGCGAGCAGCACACGGGCAAGATTATCGAGAACACCGGCGGCGAGAAGCCGGCGGCCTCCCCCGCCGCGCTGGCGCCTGCATCCGAATCTGCCCCGGCGCCGGCTGAAGCTGTTCCCCCCGCGCCGGGAGAAGAAAAGGAATTCGGCGTTGTCGCCGTCTGCGCCGGCGACGGTATGGGCTCCGTCTTCCGCGATTTGGGCGTTGACAACATCATTGTGGGCGGACAGACCATGAACCCGTCCACAGAGGATATCCTCAAACAGATTGAAGCGGCGCCCTCCAAGACCGTATTTGTGCTGCCCAACAACAAGAACATCGTCATGGCGGCCCAGCAGTGCATCCCGCTGACCGATAAAAAGGTAATTGTCATTCCGTCCAAGACGATGCCCCAGGGCATCTCCGCCATGATTGCCATGGATACCGGCGCTTCCATCGAGGAAAACACCGCCAGCATGATGGAAGCGATCGGCCGCGTCCATACGGTGCAGATTACCTATGCCGCCCGGGATTCGGTCTTCGACGGACACGAAATCCACGCCGGCGACTATCTGGCCCTGCTGGAGGACGCGCTGATTGCAACCGGCAGAGACACCATCGAGCTGGTCGACAGCGTGGCAAAGTCCCTGGCCGGCTTCACGCCTGAGTTTGTCACCATCTTCTCCGGCGCGGACGTTGACGAGGAAACCACCGCAGAGGTCCACAAACGTCTGGCCAAGGCCATCCCGGACGCTGAAATCTCCGTCGTCAACGGCGGCCAACCGGTTTACTATTATTTAATAGCGGCTGAGTAACCGATTGCTGCCGTCAAAACAAGCAGAAAAAGAAAACAGATTCTTCGGGGCAACAGCCCCTCAGAATGACGGCCATCCGTCATTCTGAGCCGTAAGGCGAAGAATCTTTTCGTTTTTCAGTTAAAGCGCCGCGATGCTTACCCCTTGGTCACTTCAAAGCCTTTGGCCATGGCGATAATCTCCTCGGCGGACGGGTAATTGAGGTTTTCATCGACCCGCGCGTCGGCAACAACCAACGCCACATACAGCGGCATGTCCTTTTTCCGGATGAGCCGCTTGTAACCTTTCATTTCCAGCAGCTTGTTGATGGCGTAACCGGAAAGCTCCGGCGTTTTGCAAAACTTTGCATACAGCTCCTTGCAGGTCAAAAAGGATATGAGCGCCGTTGTTTCGCTCTCCTTCGGGAACACCTCAAGCATCAGCTTGACAAGCTTTTCCCGCTGCGGTTTTCCGTATGGAAACGCCCAGCTCTCGTATTCCTCCTGCTCCTTCTCCTGCTGCGCCTTGCTTTTCCAAACGAACAAGTTAAAATCGCCGAGCGCCATGAGTCATGCCCCTTTCACTACATATACAAATGGATATACATCCATGGAATAATATCATACCCGACCGCTATTTTCAACCGACTGGGTGTCTTCATCTGTCCGTTTTTACATAAAACCGGCCGCAGGAGAAAAATTTGTATTGTTATTCGCCGGAATATCGTGTAAAATAACACTGAAATAAGTGTATTTACTTTAATTTATCCGGGAGGCTGTGTCATGAAACTTGGCAGACTGTTCATCGTCGCCATCGCAGCGATTCTGGCAGTTGCGGCGGCTGCTACAGCTATCGTTTATTTCAGAGATGAGATTTTGGAGCTTATTTCTGACTTAAAGAAAAAGCTGGATCTTAAAAAGTCGATGATATTCCATAACAACGAGTATACCGACTACGCAGATATTTAGTGTTCTGATATAGATTGGCAACCGGGGGGCGTTTTCGCCCCCCGGATATTTATATGAGGCCCGGCAGCAGGGAACGGCCGGCGGCGCGTTTGGCAAGGCGCCGGAAAGGCGCCCGTTGCCCGCACAATGGCATAAAAAAAAATGAACAAAAGATTCTTCCCTGAGAAGAATCTTTTAAACATACATAACCCAAAACAGGCAGTATTGCCTTATATCTGTCTTTCAGCCGTCCTCTAGCGCCCCCGGCGTATCGCCCGGCGCCGCTTCGGCAGCCCGCTCCAGCTGCTTGCCAATGGGCTGGTACGCGGAATGGGCGGCCATCATGTTTTCCTGGCCGATTTCCTTGAGCAGCTCCTCCCGGATGACCCGGATATTTTTCGGAGCCTCTATGCCAAGCCTGACTTTATCGCCTTCAATGCTGATCACCGAAAGGACAATATCATTGCCGATGAGTACTCCTTCGTTTTGTTTTCTTGTCAGCACTAGCATAATTTAATACCATCCTTGCCGGACTTTTCAAGCAGCTCCGAAACGGGGACGCGCACACGGTATTTCCTGTCGTCTAAAATAATCTGGCAGCCCTTGCTGTTGCGCACATTGATGATGATGGGAGCCGAGAGGTTGATGGTCATGGCGTTGACATTTTTCGGTATGACGAGAATGCTCAGCACATAGACATCCTTGATGTCCTCGATGGCCAGCGCTTCCACATCGTGTTGCGAAATGTCGATGGAGTAATCTGGACAGACGATAAACGGGTCCATCACCGGCAGCGAGATTTCCCGGTGATCAAGGGACTGCAGCCAGCTGATCGGCCGGCTTTCCTCGTTGGACAGCAGCGCGTAGCGATTGTCATTCTCCAGCCCGGGCAGCCCCTTGTCGAAGAAAAGAATCTTCTTATCGTCAATCTCAACGTCTCCGAAATGTGCGGTTGGGATTATCATGATCGTTCACCATACCTCTGTATACTCAACAGCAAAGACTTCTGCCTGCAGAGGCCTTGCTAGACTTCCTCATCAATGCTCCTGCCCTTTTCCGGCGGAAACGATTGCTCCACAACGATGAATTTTATATGGCCCGGCTGGGCAAGCGTAATTTCCACCGACGGCTTTGGATCGACTGTGATAACTGGCTGCTGATACTCCTCCCAGCTGATGGAGATATCCTGGATGGACCAGTCGATGCTCAAGGCGCCCTTATGGCCTTTGATATCGACCGTCGGGTCAACCGCCCGGCCGCTCCCCTGAAGATTCGGCGCCATCCGGGTAATCTTGGCAAGGGCGATGGCCGCTACCGGGTTCCCGCTGTGCGGTATTGCCGCCATGGCATCGCCGGCGTTTTCAATATCTTTAATCCCCTGCGTGCTTTGGGCCCGCGCCTTGGCCGCCTGGTCGCGGACGAGCGTCGCCGAGGACTTCAGGCCGATATTATTGCGCAGGGATTCCATATCAACCTCGATTTTCGGATTTTCGCGGCTGACGGTCATCTGGGGGTGCTGGCCGTGAATCGTTTTTATCCGGCGAATCGGCGCATGAACGGATAAGCGCGCCATTGTCGTATCCACATTGATTCTGGGCAGCGTCATCTCTTCAACTTGAAGTCTTCGTATTTTCATACAAATACCTCCGAAACCGCATGCTGCTCACTGGACAAGCGTCATGGGATCTCTCACGCTGTTATCTTAAAAAGTCGATAAGCGATGTCCTCAGAATTTCCGCGCCGCCCGCCAGCGCGGCATTGTACACCGTCTTGGCGGTGGTCAGGTTCATAATGGCTTCGGCCATGTCGACGTCTTCCGCCTCCGAGCGCATCGCCGTATAGTTGAGCTCGCTGGAGTTATATCTCTCGGAAATCATGTCCATCCTGTTCTGCGTCGCGCCGATCTTCGTTTGAAGGGTGATAACCGAGCTCTGGGAGTTTTGAATGGATGTCACCATTTTCCCCAGCTCATCCTTATACGCTGCGGGCAGATTTTCCCCGTCCTTTTGCGCGGCCGCGCTTTTTTCAAGCAGCGCGGCAGCTTTGCCGAGCATATGGTAGATGTTATTTTCCCCTGTCCCCAGCAGTTCCAGTCCCGTCAGCGTGATATCAACCTGCTGGGAGGTGCCGATCTGGAGCGTCGTCTTTTTGCCGGCTTCAGCGACAAGCAGCGCCTCATCGGCGGGGTCTATCGTCACTTGCGGTTGGAGGCCGGCTATGGCATCCGTCATCGGCGTATCCAGCAGCCCGCCGGCGCCGACGGCGGCGTCCAGAATGTCCAGGGCCCTGGCGGCGCTGAACCTGTTTTCCAGCTCATCCGGCGTCAGGCCGGTATCGTCGCCGACCAGGTCCTGGGAGACCTCCTGGTAAAGCTCGTCGGCAACGGCGGAAATGTTATCGTAAAACGTCTTAAACGCCTGGTATTCCGTACTTGTACCGGGGTCAACGCCGAATTCTCTCGCGGCCGTCATGGCGTTTTCGGCGCTGGATATCAGCCCGCGGAGCGCCTCTAAGGCCTGGGTCGCTTTTTGCTTTGCGAAGTCTTCGTCGGAGGCCGCCGTAAAGTCATCGGACAGATCGATGACCTTGTCCTTAAAGGCCGCCATGCTCTCCGTCATGCTCTTAAACTCACCCGCCCAGGAGAACCTGGAGAGATTAATGCCGTTGTAGGAAAGGTCGCCTGTTACATTATCGACCGTGAAGGGCGGATTTTTAACGTCGCCGCTTTGGCTGCCCGTATAGTTGAAACCGCCGAAAATATAGCTGGAGCCGATACTGGTATTGGAAATGGACAAAACCTCTTTTTGGAGGTTTTTAATATCCTCGGCCAATATGAGAAGCTCCGAGCTCGTCTTCTCGCCGCTGTTGGCCGACACGATCGTCTCGTATGCCGACTTGAGCACCTCGTTGAGGCTGCTGACGGCGGATTCCGCTTCCGTCAGGTAGCTTGAGGCGGTTTTGATATTGCTGTTGTACAGGTCGAGATTTGACAGCTTATTGCGCGCCCTGAGCGCCAAAAGCGTCGCTTCCGGATCGTCGGATATGCTGCTGATGCGTTTGGTGGAGTCCACCTGCGACTGGTATTTGGCAAGCCTGTTTAACGCCGCGTTGGATTCCGTCAGGAATTTATTGACCATCATATTGTTGGTTATTCTCACACTGTATCCCTCCCTTTCGGCCTATTATCTGCCGGTAATGCCCATATTGTTGATCATGGTATTGAGCATCTCGTCAAGCGTTGTGATAACCCTGGCGCAGGCTTGATACGACTGCTGGAAAATGATCAGATTCGTGGTTTCTTCATCCAGCGAAACGGACGACAGCGACTGGCGCTGGGTGTCCGTGCTCAGAAGGAGAGATTCCTTCGTGCTCAAGATGCTGTCGGTGGTGTTGGCGTCGATGGACAGATTGCCCACAATGCTGTTGAGTTTGTCGTAATAGCTGTTTTCCACCAGGTCCTGGAACAGGCGCAGGGCGATGACATTATTGCCCGATTCGGTGGCGCCCGCCGTCAGGTCAACCGGAGTGGACGAGCCGGCAATGTTCCACACGCTTTCGAGCACCTCCGCGCTGAGGGAGAAGTTGCCCGCGTTGAGCAGCGTATAGTCCGGCCCGCCGCCGGAATCCGGGACATGAAACAGGTTGATGCCCGTCTGGCTTGCGACAGGCGTGCCGTCCTGCAACGTATACGGATATGTATAGCCGCTTGCGGCAATTTCGTTGAGGTTTTTGGCGATCTCTCTGACGAAACTGTTGATCTGTTCCATATAGAACGGGATGCCGGCGTTCACCGCGTCCTGGTTTGAAACCATCTCCATGTAGGAGCAGAGCTTCCCGCTGGTCACCACAGTGCCGAGCTCCAAAGCGCCGGGCGGCGTTGAGTTCACCGTCAGGTTGTTGCGGTTATACGCCACCCAGAGCGTCAGGTCGCTGGACACAACGTTGTCAATATTCGGTACCGCCGCGCCGGCGGTAACAAGCGCTATACCGTTAAAGGACACATCATAAACGCCGCCTGTTTCTGTACAAGTAAAGCCCAGCTCCGTCAGCCGGGTGCTGGCGGCAGCCTGGGCGGCGGCGTCGCCGTTAACGATATCGTCGATGAGGTCCTTGGCGCTGTCCACAACAATCTCGTTGACGGCCTTGCCTTCCACCAGCGTCAGGCCGCCGATCTTGATATCGATCATGCTGCTGTTGTCCGGATTAAAGTCGTATGTAATATTCACATAGCCGGACAGCTCGTCGATGAGCAGATTGCGCTCATCGTTCAAGTCGTTAGCCGTACCGCCCGTCTGCTCGAACTTGGCGATGGCGTCGTTGAGATTTGCAATTTTCTGGGCGATGGAATTAATCTTCTGCGCGGCGATGGCGACGCTGTCGTTCTGGTTATGCCAGAGGCTCTGCACTTCCTCGTAAATGTTGTTGAAGGTCTGGGTCATGCCCAGCGCCTGCTGCTGCACGTTGGTCCGATACTCCTGGCTGGAGGTGTTGGACGCAAAGGTGTTCAGCGCCGAGAAAAACTTGTCAATGGCGGTTGTGATGGTGCCCTTCTCGCCGAGCTCGTTCATCACGCCCGTCAAGTATTCCAGGGCGGTCGAGCGCGCGGAGCTCTGGTTGTAGTTGCTGTTGAGAGTACGATACTGCTTATCAAGATATTCACTGCGGATCTGCTGAATACCAAGCGCCTCGACACCTTGTCCGACAAGCGTTTTGCTCAGCTGCGCCACCAGGTATCTGCCGTTGGCGGGGTCCTTGGCCGAGGTTAATAGCCGCTGGCGCGTATACCCTTCGGTGTTGACGTTTGCAATATTCTGCTCGGTAACGTTCAGCTGCTGCATGGCAACCGAAAGGCCCGATTTGGCAATTTCAAATGAACCGAATGTTGAAGTAGGCATATTTGGCATCCTATCCGCCGTTACCGGCAAAATATTTTCTGTCCTGTCCCGCCGTATTTTAGATGCGCCGGGACATCATTTTTCAGACATGCACATCCAAAAAGCCCCGGTTATCGTGATTGTCCCTTCTTGTGCCGCGGACATTGTATGCGTTGTTCTTGCTTTTGGGTGCAAAAAGCATGTTGAGCATGTAATCGTTGCGGTCAATCTGCAGCTGAAGAAGCTCGCTGAGCCTGTTGTTTTTTTCCGCCAGCTCGGCAACGGCCGCATTCAGCCGTTCTCCCCGCCGGCCAAGCATTTGCGCCGCGTCCGTGTCGGTGATGGCGGCTATCAGCTCCTTCAGGCGGACATTTTTGGAAAAAAGACCGATTGCCTGTGACAGAGCATCGGCCTTTGCTATTCTCTCATTCTCTGCTTCATTTAAGGCGACGATAAGCTCCTCTTCCTTCTCCATCGCATCGCGAAGGCCTTCTATATCGCTGGCAGTCAGACAGGCTGCCTTCCTGTCGGAAATCTCCGATAAAAGGCCGAGCAGCTCCAGCTGCTTATCCATCGTCCGGCCCAGTTCCTCCGATGCGCTCTGCAGCGCATGATTATTCTGGGGCGCCGCCATACTAAATACGGGTCGGATATCCGTTCAGGATGCCGTCGATAACATCCTTCACCGGAACATCGTAGGCGTTGTTTTTGATCTGCGCCATGATATCGGCGGCCCGGGCGTCCTCAAGGGTGCTGGCGTTCTCCAGGGCCTCCTTGGCGGCCTTTAACAGAGCCGTAAACTTCTGGGCGCCTTCCGACAGCTCGACGCTGTCGGATATTTTCGTCGCCATCGGCCCCTTGACCGGCTTCGCGTTGACGTTGTTGATATATTTGGATATGGCGTCGTTCTGGGATACAGAATTGATTCGCATAATGCATCGCTCTCCTCTCAGGAATCTATGAACGCGCTGCCCTCATTCTTTCAAGTCTCTGTTGCTTTTGAACATCGGGAGCTCTTTTCTTCTGCTTGTATCTGTTTCCGCCGGTTTTTCAGGTTCTTTTTTGTGCATCTGGGCTGTCAACTTTTCTTTAAGCAGCTTTGCCCTGCATGACTCGCACAGGGTGCCGCTCTCTGTCTCCTTGCCGCAGGCCCGGCATTTTTGCCCGCTGCCGGCCTGATTTGCGAGAATGATGCGCCCTTTGTTGATCAGATAGCTCAGGGCTTTCTCGGAAACCTCCGTATCGTTGACAATGGAGATAAAATCACTTGTTTTCGGATTCTTATAAATATAGCGCCTTGCCTTGATATACGTATCCTCGATCTCCTTCGAGCACTCGCGGCACAGCGTGACGCCGGCATTATTGAAAGGTTTTCCGCAAAACTCGCAAATTATGATTGGCATAATGACACCTCCGCAAGAGGCCTCCCGGCCTTACTAGCGCATATTATTTGCAAGGCCCAGCATGTCGTCTGAGGTGGTCAGCGCCCGGCTTGCCAGCGAGTACGATCGCTGCGCCCGAATCAGCATCGTCAGCTCCTGTGCCAGATCAACATTTGAGTTTTCGAGGCTGCCCTGAATGATCTTCGAGTCCGTATCGGGCTCCGGCGCGCCGGAGGTTTCGCTGGGTCTGAAGACGCCGCCCTCCGCTATGAGCCCCTGGGGATTTGTAAAGCGGTAAAGGCCCATGACAACGGTATTGCCGTCGGCCGTTGTCAGCCTCCCGTCTTCCGTGACGCTCAGCCGGGACGACGTATCCACCGTGATCCTGTTGCCTTCGCTGTCCAGAACAAAATGCCCCTGGGCCGTCACAAGATAGACGCTGCCGTTATACTCCGAAATGTTAAAGACGCCGCTGCGGGTATACAGCGTGTCGCCCTCCTGGTTCTGGACGCTGAAAAATCCGTCGCCGTTGATGGCAAAATCCAGGAGATTTTCAGTTGGGACGATGGTGCCCTGCTTAAAATCAATGGACGTGGAATCCAGCAAAACGCCGCTGCCTCTTAAAAGGTTGTTCTGCATGCTGTCGGCCTGGACGGGATTGTCCATGGTGGTGTACAGCGCGTCTTTAAAGTCCGTCCGGGTCGACTTAAACCCGGGGGTGCTGGCGTTGGCGATGTTCGAGGCCAGGGTTTCCAGCCGCTTTTGCTGGCTGGACAGGCCGGATGCCGCCGAATACAGTGACTGCATAACTCAGCTAGCCTCCTATCCTGCCAAGGCTGGCGGCCATGCCCAGGGTCTGGTCCGTCATGCTGGCGATCTTCTGGCTGGCCTCGTACCGGCGGTAGACCGCGATCATGTTGACCATCTCTTCGGAGATATCCACATTGGAGCCCTCCAGCATCCCCTGCCGGACAAGGGCGTTGCCGGCGGCGGCAGGCTGCGCGTCGCCGTAGATGCTGTAGAGGTTGTTGCCGGCCTTCCGCAGGACGTTGAGATCGTCAAAGGTGACAAGCCGCAGCCGGTCGGCCTGCGCCGTCTCCCCGGTCACCATCCCGTCGGCGGAGACGGTAAAGTCGCCGTTGCCGACGCGGATCCTGCCGTTTTCACCAAGGACAAAACCGCCGCTTTCCGTGACGAGGTATCCTTCGCTGTTGACGGTGAAGTGGCCGCTTCTTGTGTAACGCTCCTGGCCGTCTTCGGTCTCGATGACGAAGAACCCGTCGCCGGTCAGCGCGAGATCCGTGTTTTTGCCGGTGGTCTCCAGGGTGCCGCCGGAGAAGTCTGTAAACAGCTCGTCAACGTGGGTGCCAAAGCTGTATCCGCCCACCGGGGACGCGCCCTGGATGGTGATGTTGGGGTCGTTGATCCTCTCAAGCATCACCCTGTCAAAGGTGGTTGTGACAAGCGTATCGGCCTTGAAGCCGGTTGTCTCGGCATTGACAAGGTTGTTGGTAAGGACATCCATTTTGTGGCGCTGGACGTTCATGCCCGTCGCCGCCGTATATAAGCCTCGAACCATCCGTACGAACCTCCTCTGGTATGACGATGACCGAAGGCCTCATCATACATATCGTAATTTTTTATGTCATTTTCACAATTGATAGTATTTTTATTGCTTTTTTGTATAGATGGACAATGCCAACTTGATCGATTTGGCCATTTTTGTTAATTTATCCGTCACCGGCCCTTTATTCTTCCAAAACCATCCGCATTTCCATCAATATTCTCGAGTGGATCTGGGAGACGCGCGATTCGGATATTTGCAGGATTTTTGCGATGCTTTTCATCGTCAGCCCCTCGTAATAATGGAGCGTAATTACCATCTTTTCCCGCTCCGGCAGGGATTCGATCAGCTTTCGGAGCGCCTCGGACATGACCTCTTTTTCAATTTTTTGGTAGGGGTCGCTCTTGGCCGGCTCAAGGAGCTCCTCCGACTCCTTCTCGTACAGCAAGGATTCAAAGTAAACCAGGTTAAACATATGGGTTTTATGCATAACCTTTTGGACCACGGACTCCTTGACGCCGAGATAATCGGCAATCTCCTTTTCCGTCGGCCGCCGGTTGTATTCCGCCTCCAGCGTTTCGTACGCCTTCTGGATGCTGCTGATTTTTTTGCGCAGGCTGGAGGGCGCCCAGTCCTGCTTGCGCATGTAATCGATGATTTCGCCGCGGATACGCACGGTGGCGTACGTCTGGAATTTTACGCCGAAGGAACGGTCAAATTTATTGACGGCGTCGATCAGGCCAAGAACGCCGCAGCTCATCAGCTCGTCCTTTTCGCTGTAGTCCTTGTACTGCGGCATCAGGCGCTTGACGACGATACCGACAATATAGAGATAGTGGGAAATAATCTTATTTTTTATTTCCTGATCGCCGGTTTGAAAATACTGCTCCCAGAGCTCATCGATATTGATGCTGTCGTCTTGTCCCATACCAGGCCCCATTCTGCCGAACGGCTTCGGCAACGATTTCATATTGCGGTTAACCGCGCCGCTTCACTTGTTTCCTTTGGTCAAATTCAGCGTCAATTTGCTGCGCTGGCTGAGAATAACCAGCTTGATGAGGATATCGCGCGCCTTTTCGGGCAAATCAACGAACTGGATACCGAGAAGATAGCCAAACTCCCTGTTTTTTGTGGGGATGCAGCGGACAACCTTGCCGCGCACCTTCGGGATTACCTCTCTGATACCGAAATGGTTGATCCGCAGAGACATCTCCATGTCCTGGCCGTATTCGCAGTACTCATTGAATTTCAGCAGCAGACCAAGCTCCGCGATGTCCACGGTGCTTGTTTTTACCCATTTTCCGTCGGGCTCCTTGCCGCCTGAGAGCTTCCTGGCGTTGACCTGGATGCTCTCCCGGACCCGGTACGCATCCCGCCGCTGGTTGCAGTGTATCTCGCCGGTTATCTTCAAGTGCAGCAGACGGACAAGGGTGGACTCGTCCACCATGGTCACCGTCGCTTCAAAGGAGTAAATCCCCCGCTCCGTCACGCAGGAGACGGAAAACTTCTCCCCCGCCGGTACGTTGATCAGCTCGCCCCCCCTGTAGGGCGTCAGAATGGTGAACGTATCTTCCCCGGTGACATCATCGACCATGGTGATGAACGAGCCGCTGGCGCCTAAAACGCGGACTTCGTCCCCGGTTTTTAAAATCCTGTTCAGATGCAACGTCGGCACCTCGTTTCACAATACAATGATACACTGAGTATGCTGCGTTCCGTCATATTTTGATGATGTTCTCAATGTGCAGCTCCATATTCTGGTCAATTTCCGCGTAGGACAGCACCGGTAAATTCGGCGCAATCTGCTCGATCAGCTTTTTAAACCGCGGGCGGATGGCGGGCGCCGTCAGCGCCACCGACTTCTTTCCTTCCATCGCCATCCGGTCGATGATCTCCTTTGTGTTCTTATACAGGCTCTGCAGCTGCGCCGGCTCCAGAATCGTCACCACGCCGGTCTCGGTGCGTTTTGTCTTTTCGGCGATCAGCTGCTCCACCTTCGAGTCCAGCGCCACCACGGCCACGTCGTCGCCCTCCAAAAACCGGCTGGTAATGACCCGCGCCAGGCTTTGCCGGACATATTCGGTCAGCTCGTCCGGATTTCTCGTCACGGCGCCGTAGTCGGCCAGGGTCTCGATGATCGTCCCCAGGTTTTTGATGGGGATGCCTTCCCGCAGCAGACGGACGAGAACCTTTTGCACCTCGCCGTAGGTGAACATCTTCGGCACGACTTCCTCCACCAGCGCCGGCTGCTGCTGCGCCAGATTCTCTATCAGCAGCTGCACCTGCTGGCGGTTCATCAGCTCGCTGGCGTTGTTTTTGATGACCTCCATCAGATGGGTCGTGATGACCGACGGCGGGTCGATGGTCGTATAGCCGAGGAGCTCGGCCTTTTCACGCTGCTTTTTTGTAATCCACAGCGCCGGCAGCCCGAAGGTGGGCTCGATGGTCTCGATACCGGTGATGGTCTCCTCAACGCCGTCGGAATTGATGGCCAGATAATGATCCGGCATGATCTCGCCCCTGGCCACCTCGACGCCCTTAATCATGATTCTGTACTCGTTGGTCCCCAGGCGGATATTGTCCCGCATCCGGATGGAGGGCAGGATAATGCCGAGATCGATGGCGCACTGGCGCCGGATCATGATGATGCGGTCTAAAAGGTCGCCGCCGAGGCTGACGTCCACCATGGGCAGAATCCCGTAGCCGAACTCAAGCTCCAATTGCTCCACCTGCAGCAGGTTGAGCACATTCTCGGGCTTACGCTTTTCCTCCGCCGCCTGGGCGGCCGTATCCTCCTGCGCCGGCGCCTCGGCTTCCTTTAAGATATTGCGGCGCATTACCATTCCTGTCCCCACCAGTATCGCCGCGATAACTATAAGCTGAAGCTTCGGAAACCCGGGGATGAGGCACATGGCAACCAGAACGCCGCCGCAGATGAGCATGATGTTCGGGTTGCCCAGCAGCTGTTTTGACAAATCCACGCCGAAGCTCGCGTCGGAGGCCGAGCGCGTGACGATGATACCGGTAGAGGTGGAAATCAGCAGCGCCGGAATCTGTGACACAAGGCCGTCGCCCACGGTAGCCAGCGTGTAAACCCTGACCGCCTCTCCAATCTCCATCCCTTCCATCGTCACGCCGATAATCAGGCCGCCGACGATGTTGACAATGGTGATAATGATCGACAGAATCGCGTCGCCCTTGATGAACTTGCTGGCGCCGTCCATAGCGCCGTAAAAGTCGGCCTCCCGCTGGATATCCGCGCGGCGCTGGCGCGCCGTCGCCTCATCGATGGCGCCGGTGTTCAGGTCCGCGTCAATGGACATCTGCTTGCCGGGCATGGCGTCCAGGGTAAACCGGGCGGCAACCTCGGACACGCGCTCCGCGCCCTTGGTGATGACGATAAACTGAATGGCGACAATGATGACAAAGGCCACAATACCCACAACCAGATTGCCGCTGATAACAAACGAACCGAAGGTCTCGATGACATGGCCCGCGTCGCCGCCGTTGCCGAGGATGAGCTTCGTGGACGAGAGGTTGAGGGACAGCCGGAATAATGTCGTGATGAGCAGCAGCGTCGGCAGGACGGAGAACTCCAGCGCGTCCTTGACAAACAGCGACGCCAGCATGATAAACAGCGAAATCGTGATGTTCATGATGAGCAGCGCGTCCAGCAGCCACGTCGGCAGCGGGATGATGATAATCAATATGACTGCGATGATAATCGCGCTTGTCGCCAGATCCGATTTCTTCATGGAAATGACCTTTCCCTGCTCCTATGGTAAATTCGGCGGTTATATTTTTTTGCCGATGGTCTTGTAGACGTAGATGAGGATATCGGCAATGGCCTGATACAGCTCCGCCGGTATTTCGTCGTCAATATCGCAGGTCCAGTACAGCGCCCGGGCCACCGGCTTGTTCTCAACAATGGCAACGCCGTGCTCGGCTGCGATTTTCTTGATTCTCTGCGCCAGATAGTCCTGGCCCTTGGCGATGACAACCGGCGCCCTGTCCTGATTTTCCCTGTAACGGAGCGCCACGGCGAAATGCTCGGGGTTCGTGACGACCACAGTGGCCTCCGGAATGCGCTTCATCATGCGCTGGGCGCTCATGCGGCGCTGCTTCTGCCTGATTTTGCCCTTGATCTGCGGGTCGCCTTCCAGCTGTTTGTTTTCTTCCTTGACCTCCTGCTTTGTCATGCGGATGTCCTTTTCAAACTTCCACCACTGGTATAAAACGTCCAGGGCGCCGAAGACGATCAGCGCCAGGCCGATCATGATCCCCATCGTAAAGCTGGTGGACAATGCCTTCGCAAACGCCGTCCAGACATTGCTGTACATAAACCCGGTAAATTCCCGGAACGCGACGCGCGTATAGGTGTAAATGATATAGGCCAGTATCACGACCTTGATGATCGATTTGACAAGCTCCACCAGCGTCCGGGCTGAAAACAGGCGCTTGAAGCCCTCAATCGGATTGAGCCTTTTAAAGTCCGGCTTGAGCTTTTCCGTGACAAACAAGGGGCCTGTCTGCACAACGTGCACAAGTATGCCTGCGACCATTGCGATGCCCATCACCGGGAGTACGATCGGCAGGACAGTCAGCAGGATATCCTTATAATAAGACATCAACGTGGCGGTTGTCACGTTGGCGGCCTTTTCAGCGATTAGCCTGTCGGATAACATCGAGGCGGAAATACCCTTCAGCGACCGAAAAAAGCCCTCAAAGCCAACTTTCAACGTCAGGAACATAATAAAAAGCATGATGGCCGAGCACAGATCGGTACTCTTATGTACATCACCTTTTTTTCGTACGTCCCGTCGCTTTTTGGCTGTGGCTTTTTCTGTTCTTTCGCCGCTGCCCTGCGCCATAAAGCCTCATCACCTCGATCATTCCGGGCTGCGTGCTCCTCAAAGCGTCATACGCCGGCCAACTGGTCAAACATGGCGCCGATGAGCTCAAATATCATCTCAAAAATGTCTCTCGTAAAACCGGCAAACACGGAAATGGTCAGCATCATCATCATCAAACCCAGAATTGTCTTTAAGGGGATGCCCACCACAAACATGTTCAGCTGCGGCACCGTCTTGATAACGGCGCCCAGGCCGATTTCAATCAGCAGTCCCGTCGTCAGGATGGGCATGGCCACCGCCACCGACAGCACAAGGGATTTGGCCATCACCTCTGCGGCGACCCATAAAATCTCCGGCGGCGCCATGGCCGTGCCGATGGGGACGGCCTCGATGGTCCGGTGGATGATTTCAATCAGCCTCAGATGCCCGTTCACCATTAAAAACAGCAGCAGCATCATGATATTGAAGAGGCTGCCCGTAACCGGCGTCTGCGTGTTGTTCTGGTAATCATAAATACTGGCCATGCTGTAGCCGATCTGATAGTCCATAATGGCGCCGGCTGTCATGGTCAGGTTAAACATCGCCGTGAGCACAAATCCCATCGCCACGCCAAAACCTAATTCCCGTATGACCGTCAGCGCGTACACCGGCACGCTGTCGAATACCGGGTAAACCTCCGGCGGCTCGAGGCTGGCCATGAATATGACCGTGACGACGCCGCAAAAGCCGATCTTGGCAATATTGGGGACATTCTTGCGGCCGAATATCGGGCTCGATATCAACAGGCCGCTGACGCGGATGAACAGCAGAAGCACATAATCCAGATGGTCCCTGATAAGGGTAAGCTGCGCAATCATGGCCGTTTATCGGAGCATGGTGTTGATGGAATTGAAAATCTCGCCGGTGAAATCCGTCACCTTGCTGATGATCCATCCGCCGAATATCAGAAAGGCAAAGAGGATGCCGATGATTTTTGGTACAAAGGCCAGCGTCTGTTCGTTGATTTGCGTCGTGGCCTGAAAAATGGAAACGAGCACGCCGATAACCAGCGCCGCGCCCATCATCGGCAAAGACGCCAGCAGAACGACATAGACCGCGTCCCTGATGATGGTGAGTATTTCCTGCTGTGACAGCACAGGCGTCTCCCCCTTCCCGAGGCTTAAAAGCTGTTGATGATTGTGCCGATTGTCATGCGCCATCCGTCCACAAGGACAAACAGGAGTATTTTAAACGGCATGGACAGCATTGCAGGCGGGAGCATCATCATACCCATGGCCATCAAGGTGCTGGCCACGATCATGTCGATTACGATAAACGGGATATAAATAAAAAACCCGATGGCAAACGCATGCTTGAGCTCGCTGGTGACAAAGGAGGCGATGACAACGCTGTCGGGGATATCCTCCAGGGCGGTGCCGGGGTCAAGCTTCGACAGATTGCTGAAAAAGGAGAGGTCCTCTTCATACGTCTGCTTGAGCATGAAATCCCGCAGGGGGTCCATGGCCTTCTCCGCAAACTCCGAAAACTCAATCTCGTTGTCAATATAGGGCTTGTAGGCTGTATCGTTGATCTCTGTCAGAACCGGGCTCATGACGAAATATGTAATGAAAATCGCCAGACCGATGATCACGGTGTTGGGCGGCATGTTCTGAAGCCCGAGGGCGTTGCGCACGATGGAGAGAACAATAACGATCCTCGTAAACCCCGTCAGCATGATCAGCATTGTGGGGATCAGCGTAATCGCCGTTAGGATCATGATGATCTGCAGCGTTTCGGAATCGTTGTCCAAAAGCGACTTCAGCGTCTCAAAGGGCGCCGCCGAAGCGTTTTTCGTCATGAGCGACAGGCCGACGACGCAGAGAACAAAAGCGGCGCTTGTCGCGGCACAGGTTTTAATTGTCTTTTTGAAGTTCTTGCCCCTCCGGCCGCCGGCCGGCTCCAGCCGGTCCTCCGCTATGTTGAGCCGCGCCGGAACAAGGCTTGTATTTGCGCTATTGACCGTTTTCAAAGGTCCACCACTTTTCCGCGTTTGTTAATTGGCCGCAGCCGAATCCGGTATGACGGTTATGGCTTGTGCAGCCGTTTGTTCAGCTCCTCTTTAAAGCTTGACATAAAGGACGGCGGCGCTTCCTGCTCTTCCCTTATCAGCTTGAGTTCGTCTTTGGGGAGCTTGTCCAAAAGCTCCACGTGCTGCTGGGTCATACCGAGGATATAGGCTGTTTCCCCGATCTCAACAATGACAACCGATTTGTCTTTTCCCAGAGGCAGAGACGCCACCTGCCGGATACCCGTACCGCGCCGGTAAACGCCGCCGCCGGTTTTGGCAACAAGCCTCGTCACGTAGTAGGACGCCAGAATCACGGCGCCGATGATGACGATTGCCTGAACGTAGTCCCAAAAATTCAAATCAGCGCCTCCACTCTCATCCATGCTGCCGATGCGCCGTTCCGGCGGCTTTAAGATGGCCGGAACGCGCCGCAGCTACACCTGCATATTCATGATTTCCTTGTAAGCCTCAACCGCCTTGTTGCGCAGCTGCACGGTCAGGCTGACGGCTATTTCCGATTTCTGCGCCGATATCAAAAGGTCGGCCAGGTCGTTTGTCTGGCCGGTCAGCAGCTCTAGCGCGCCCTTGGCGCTCTCGTCCCCGATCTGCTCATACCGGCTGATGGCCTCGTTTAGTATATCCTTAAAATCCGCTTCCCCGCTCGCGGCGGCGGCGGGCTTGGCGGCGTAGGTGTCGGCGACTTTACTGACGCTGCCGACAATACCCGGTCCTGTCGTAGCCATAACGCAATCCCCTTCCCGAAACTCTCAATTAAATTATTTGCCGATTTCAAGCGCTTTGACCGCCATATCCTTGTAGGCGTTAAACGCGGTCACGTTGGCCTCGTAAGACCGGTACGCCGAGATCATATCGACCATTTCCTGCGTGATGTCCACGTTGGGCATCTGGACATAACCGTCCTCGTTGGCGTCCGGATGCGTGGGGTTGTAGACAAGCTCATAGGGCGTCGTATCGTTGCCGATCTCCACGACCCGCACACCTGCGGCGCCTGTCTTATCAATGCCCTCGGAGGACCTTTTCAGCACGTCGGCAAAGCTCCCGCGCTGCTCAAGGACGACGTATTTCCGCGTGTAGGGCGTGCCGTCCTCGGTTCTGGTCGTATCCACATTGGCGATATTCTCAGAGATGACGTCCATGCGCAGGCGCTGCGCCGTCAGACCGGAGCCGCTGATATCCATCCCGCTGAGAAAGCCCATATCGATCCCTCCTGATATAAATTTCCGTTACTGTCAGACCAACAAAGTCAATACCTTGTAATACCTTGGCGAAAATGACTTTACAAGTCATTTTCGGCCCATAGTGTGAAACCTCCGGTTTCACACGTCAAATCATTACCTTGGCAAAAATGACTTTTAAGTCATTTTTGACCCATAGCGTGTAACCGTAAGGTTACATGCGTTATCCGTTTATTGCGGTGTTCAGCTTGCGGAATTCCGAGTTGATCTTGCTCACGGTGGCATAGTACTCGATGGAGTTCTTCGCCAGCTCCACCATTTCGTTTTCAATGTTGACGTTATTGCCGTCCAGGCGTGTGGAGGTTGTCCGGTCGGTATAAATCTCCGGCTCCACCTCGCCGAAGGATTCCGGCCCGCTCCCCTTGAGGTGTTTCTCGTTGGTGACGGCCATTTCAAGCTTGCCGCCGGAAGATGCGGCCTCGGCCATCAGCTCCTCGAATTGGACGCGGGACGCTTTGAAGCCCGGCGTGTCCACGTTGGCAATGTTGTTGCTGATGACCTCGTTTCTGAGCCAGGATGCGTTGAGCCCCTTTTTCAGGGTGTTTACGGATGAAAACATGTCATCCAGCACGGCTTGTCTTCCTCCCTTAAATCATATTTCCGGTTACATGCGGTTCAGCTGAGGAGCTTGTTGGCGTCGATCATCGCTTCGATGTAAAGCTGATTGGCCTTTGCCATGTCAAAGCCGATGCCTGCGGCGGCCTCCTCCGCCGCATCCCACTCGGCGCGCTCTATGTGGCTTATTACCCTTAATAAATCCGCCATTTCGCCCTCGTTCGTCACAAGGGGCCGGACGATATCGTCGCTTAAGTGCGTCTCCTGCAGGATGGCTTCAATGGGCGTGTCCATAATCGCCTCGGCCAGGGAAAACATCCCCACCAGGAAATACTCGTCCCGGTTGCGCCGTTTTTTCTGTAAAATGGCCACCTTCTCCATGAAGATGCCCCGGACCAGCGCCGCCCGGATCAGCTCGCTGGGCTTTGCGGACTTGATCTGGTTGAGGACGATGAGCGAGATCCATTTCTTGATCTCGTTGAGCCCCAGAATCAACAGCGCGTGCAGGATGCCCGTTACGGTGTACTTCAGGCCGTAATACGCGGAATTGACAATTTTCAAAAGGCGGTAGGATAACACCAGATCCCGCTTGATGACGTTTGCCAGGTCGAAAAAGCTGACCTCCGGGTCCGCGACGTATTTGATCAGCTGCAGCTTGCTGATTTGCATCGGATCGGTGCATTTGGCGTTGGAGATGATGGGCTTGCAGAAGAAAAAACCCTGAAACAGGTTGAAGCCGAGAGAACGGGCCAGCTCCAGCTCTTCATACGTCTCGATTTTTTCAGCCAGAAGAATCTTTCGCCGGTTGTTGTTGATCTTGGACACGCAGTCTTTGACTTCATCCACGCCGCATTTGGCAAAATCGATCTTGATGATATCCGCAAGGTCAATGAGCGGCTCGCTCTCCTCTTTATAGGTAAAGTCGTCCAGCGCTATGAGATACCCGCGGGTTTTCAGCTTCTTGCAGGCTGCCAGAACAGGCTCCGTCGGGTGGATGTCTTCCAGCAGCTCGACAATCAAAATCTCGTTGGACAGCATGAGGGGCGCTTCATCGAGCACAAGCTCCTCCGTGAAGTTGACGAAAGCCTTTCGCCCGCCCGTAATCGCCTCGATGCCGATATCGCTGAAAGCCGTCACCAGTAGGTTCTTTGTGGCGTCGCTGCCGTCAGCCGCGTCGTAAGCCAGGCTGTCTTTCCCTGCCCTGTATAACAACTCATAACCGAAAATTTCTTTTTTGACGTTGAATATCGGCTGACTTGCTACACAATCAAACACGTAAAACCACTCTCATTACAAAATATCGGTCATCCGGCGACCTGTCCGTCATCGGATAATCTCCGTGATGCGCACGCCGTAGTTTTCGTCGATGACGACAACCTCGCCCTTGGCGATGCGTTTGCCGTTGACAATCACATCCACCAGCTCGCCGGCCTGCTTGTCCAGAACAATGATCGAGCCGATGCCGAGATTTAGGATGTCGCTGAGGCTCTTCTTGGTTTTGCCCAGCTCAACGGTGACCTGGAGGGGGATGTCGTTGATCAGATCGTAATTGACGCTGATACTGCTGCTATCGTCCGGCGGGCTGGGCGGCTCGTCAAAGGACTGGTAGGAGGCCGGCTTCACGGACTGCACACGTTTCGGGTCCGGCGCCGGCGGTTTCTTCGCAGCGGCCGCGGAGCTCGCCTGCGGCGCTGCCGCCCGGGCCGGCGGGGGCGGGGGCGCCGGCGACGCCGCGGGCTGTTCAACCGGCATCAGCTTGTCAATCATGGAACGGGCCATATCAATGGACATGATCTGCATCAGCTTGCTCCTGAGCAGCCCTTCGATTTCCATGTCAAAGCTGATTTTGACCACCAGAGGCGCGCCGTCTAAGAAATAGGAGACGTCGTCGTCGCAGGAGGCCTGCTGGACCTCCGGGGGCGAGATGTTGACCTCATGGCTCATCATGTTGGCCATGGCCGTCGCCGCCGAACCGATCATCTGGTTCATGACCTCGCTCATGGCGCTCAAATGAATCTCATTGAGGATGATGTTATCTTTATCCACCTGGCCGTCGCCGCCCATGAGCAGGTCCGTCATGATGGCGGCGTCGTAATCCTTGATGATCAGGAGATTTTTCCCCTGCATGCCTTCGGTGTATTCCACACTGATGGCCAGCAGCGGCCATTTGAATGCCGACAGCGCGTTTTCCGCCTTATACAGCCCCACCTTCGGCGTCGTGATGTTGACGCGCCTTCCAAGGAGCGCGTACATGGTTGTGGCGGAGGTGCCCATGCAAATGTTGCCGATCTCCCCCAGCGCGTCGATCTCCTGGTGTGTGAAATATTCGGAAATATCTTCCTGCACGGCGGCGTCGGCCTGCTCAAATTCCCGCAGTTCCCTCTCGGCCTCAACCAGACTCTGCGTGATGGTAGCCGGCTGGGTGCCGTTGACGATGGCGTCAATCTCCGCTTGTGTCAGGTCACTCATTTTCTTCATCTCCTTTTATTTCTTCCAGAATCTTCAGCGCCAGATTGTTCTTGTATTTGCCCATCGCAGCTCTAAACTTGGGGAGATGCTGGTACCGGACGATCACGGGCTCGTCCACCTGATGCGCCAGTTTGATTACATCGCCCACATTCAGGCTGGTAATGTCCCGGACCGTGGCCGTTGTCGGGTTGAATACCGCGCTGATTGTGATATCCGTACGGCTGATCGCGTTGGCTATGGTTTCCGGATTGGTCTCTATTCTCTTGTTGGGGTTCATGGAATACATCTGCTTTGTATTCAGCTTTTTCGTAAAAGGCTCCAGGGCCTGATGCGGCAGAACGAAGCCCACAAGGCCGCTTTCGTTGCCGATGGTGACGTTCAGCGTTACCATCAGCACCGGCTCGTTCATGTCCACAATCTGGGCAAATTGCATGCTGGTTTCAACCTTTTCAAGGACTGAGTTCACTTCCATGATCTTCACCCAGGCCTCGTCAAAGTTCCTCAGGCTCTCCCAGAGGACCCGCTCGATGATCGCCAGCTCAATCTCCGTAAACTGACGCCCCTCGGAGGCAATCTCCTTTGTACCGCCCAGCACCCGGCTGATGATGGAGTAGGAGATCTCCTTTGACATTTCCATGATAAACGATCCCATGAACGGCGACGTGTTGATGATCGCAACGATGACAGGAGACGGCACCGAGTTGTTAAACTCGCTGAAGGATATCTCCTCGATGGACAGCACCTCGGCGTCACAGCTGGCCCGAAGCGTCCCCATCAGATAGTTTGACAGAAGATGGCCAAAATTCTTAAAAACCACGTTGATGGCCCGGATCTGTTCGCGCGTAAAGCGGTTGGCCGTTTTAAAGTCGTAGGGCTTTACGGTGTCTTTCTGTTCTTCCTCATTTTCTTCGGCATTTCCCGAAACCAGATCCCGCAACAGTTTGTCTATCTCGGCCTGGGATAAAACATCGAGCAAGCATATCACCACCCATTCTCAGCATTACCGGCGCGTCGGCCGGCCCTCATTTCCAGCGTTTTGTCGGCGATTTTACTGCATGACAAAATCGCTGAATTTAACCGTTACGATATTGTCTATTCCAAGGGCCTCGTTTAACGCTTCGGATATCTTGCCGCGCAGCGTTTGCTGAATATCGGCGCTCTCGATATCATCCTCGGTCAGATCGCGAAGAATAAACAGAATCGTATCTCTGATCGTAAAGAGATTTTCCTCGAAATACTCATCCATCCCCTTTTTGTTGATTACCAGGACGACGGATGTTTTAAACAGCTTATCGCTGTTTTTGACATTTGTGATAAAAGCGTCTTCGACGGCATAATTGTAGAAGACTTCTTCCTTGGTATCGCTCTTGTCCTGGAAAAAAAGGAAATACGCAGCCGCGGCCAGCGCGATGATGATGACGATGACGATAATCCCTGTCTTGTTCATGTTCTCGTTTACTCCTCGCCGTTTTCAAGCACTTTAATTTTATTAAAAACAAAGTCCACGCGCCTGTTCAATTGCCGGCCTTCCGGCGTGTCGTTGGTGGCAATCGGCTGGTATTCCCCGTAACCGGCGACCGAAAGCTTTTCGGGGTCAATCAGCCCGGATGCCAGAAGGATGCGCAGGGTGTTGGTCGCCCTTTTTGCGGACAGGTCCCAGTTGTCCTTAAACTCGGCGGTGTTGATCGGAACGTTGTCCGTATGCCCCTCAATGTCGACCATGCTGATCGCGTCAATATTGTCCGCGATAATCCGGATAAAGTGGTTCAGCGTTTCCTCGCTTTCGGGCCGGATGACGGCTTTGCCCGAGTCGAAAAGGGCAATTTCATTAAATCTTAGGATGATCACATCCTCGGTCCGCGAGACGCTCATCTGACCGGACAGATTGTTGACCTCGATGTAGAGAAGTATCCTTTGGTACAGCTCGTCGAATATCCCGTCGATTTGCTCCTGCATTTCAACCAGCGCCTGCTGCTCCTGGCCGTCGGATCTGTTTTCGAAATTGATCATGGCGTCGATTTTAATGGGGTCTTCCCGGATGGTCGCCACGTCAAAAGCCTTAACGACCGCGCCGCCGCCGCTGCCTGTAAACGCGCTGACAAGCTCCTGCCACTTCGTTTGATTGAGGGATGAAAACGAGTAAAGCAGGACGAAGAAGCATAAGAGGAGCGTTACCATGTCGCCGTATGTATCCATCCAGTTATAACCGCCGCTCTCTTCCTCGGGCTCATCTTTTCTTCTCATAGGTTCAGTCTCACTCCTGTCCTAACGGCACAGGTGCCGTTTTGTTCAGCTGTCAGCCGTCTTAAGCTTCTTCGCTTTCCAATGCCGCTTCCTTGGCTTTGGCGGCTTTCTCCAAAACCGCCAGCTCCGCATCAGAGAGGAAGGCGTTGAGTTTTTCACGAATGGAGCGCGGGTTTTCGCCGTTCTGCACGGCCATGATCCCTTCGAGCATCAGCTCCTTGCGCAGGTATTCGACATCGCCCAGCGCCTTGAGCCGTCTGGCCAGGGGCATGAAAACCTGGTTTGCCAGGATCGAGCCGTAGAAGGTCGTCACCAGGGCCACGGACATGTTGGGCCCCAGAGAGCCCATGTCGTCCAGGTTCTTGAGCATGTTGATCAGGCCGATCAGCGTACCGATCATACCGAAGGCCGGCGCGTAGGCGGCGGCCGCTTCAAGGATCGCCCTGTTTTCGCTGTGGCGCTGCTTTGTGATGGAAAGCTCCGCTTCCAGGATACTACGCAACAGCTCCTGGTCGTAGCCGTCCACCACAAGCAGGATGCCTTTTTTCAGGAAAGGCTCGTTCATGTTTTCGGCCATTTCCTCAAGGGCAAGCAGCCCGTTTCTTCTGGCGTTGTTGGCGATATCAACGATCAGGTCAATGTCTTTGGAAAGGTCCACCTGCTGCTTTTTGAAAGCAATCCTCAGCGCTTTCATCAGCCGTCTCATCCGTTCGGGCGAGAAGGAGGCCACCGTCGAGCAGATAACGCCGCCGACGACGATGAACACCGACGGTCCGTCGATGAAAGCTTCGATGCCGCCGCCCATAAGAATGCTGACTATTACGCAGATAATCCCCAAAAACAGGCTGAGTATGGTTGATATGCTCATATTCCCGTCACTCCACTTTTATGGAAACGTCTACTCCACGAGCTCCCCGTCTTCGTCTCTGGTCATGAGGACGGCTCTCTTCACCCTGATAATCTTTTTGGTGATCTCCTCGGCAGTTTCGGCTACAGCGTATTTCCTGCCGGATACCATTGTCAGGATTGTGTCGGGCGTTTCTTCCATGTATTCTATCTGGTTTTCATTGATCCAGAATTGATCAATCTTGTTGATCCGCGTTACCTTAATCATGGCGGTTCACCTTACCGCTTGAGGTTGATAAGCTCCTCGAGCATGGTGTCCGTCGTGGTGATAACCCTGGAATTGGCCTGGAAGCCTCTCTGGGTGATGATCATGTTGGTCAGCTCCGTGGACAGGTCCACATTGGACATCTCCAGGCTGCCGCTTTTGATTTTGCCGCACTTGTTGCCGGCAAAATTGTATACGGCGTCACCACTGTTGGCCGACTCGACATAGTAGCTTGAACCAACCTTTTCCAGGCCGCCCGTGTTGCTGAAGGTGGCCAGCACAATGCGTCCCAGCGTCACCTTTTTGCCGTCCTCCGTGAGGGCCGTCACAACACCGGCCTCGTCAATGGCGTAACCGGACAGGTTTTTAAGCTGTACGATATCGGTGTCCGGGTCTGCGGCGTCGTCTATCCCGTTCAGGTCGTAGTTGCCGATTGCGTCCAGCGTGCCGTCTCCGTTGGTATCCACCATGATATCGCCGGAAATCTTGATCCTCGTCAGGTTTGCTCTGGTAAATGTATCCAAGTTTTCAATGGAGCTGTTTAAGTTATCCACAACGGGCGGCGTCGCGGTGGCATCGTCATCGTTGTCTGCGTCGGTTCCCATATTTAAGCCGTTGGCGTTATTGGGGCCTGCGATATTGCTGATGCCCAGAATGTAGCTGCCGTTGGGGTCGACAAGATACCCCTCCGCGTCGATCATGAACGCGCCGGCGCGGGTATACTTCAGTTCGCCGCTGCCGTCGTCGACGATAAAGAAGCCTTCGCCGGCAATGGCAAAGTCCAGCGGGTTGGAGGTCTGCTGGGTGCTGCCCTCCGTCATGTTCATGCCGATGGCCGCAATACCGGTGCCGAGGCCGACCTGCATGGCGTTGCGGCCGCCCGTTGTGGCGGTGGGCGCCGTGGCGTTGGAAATCGTCTGGCTGAAGATATCCTGGAAAACCGTTCTGCTTGTCTTATAACCGATGGTGTTGACATTGGCGATGTTGTTGCCGATGACATCCATGGCCGTCTGGTTGCTCTTGAGACCCGATACGGCCGAGAAGAGTGAACGCATCATAAAGCATGTCTCCTGTCATATTAAAATAATTGGTATCGTTGGTATCTGCTGTTATTAAAGGCGGTTATCCGTCCGTACTCCCGTCAGCCGGGTTGCCTGTCGTCTCCGTTTCGCCGCCTGTCTGGGGTTCTCCAACCGTTTCCGGTTCCTCAGCCGCTCCCGGTTCCTCAGCCGCGCCGCTGTCTCCGGTCTCCTCCGGCTCTTCGGATTCCGGTTGGGTCGCAGCCGGCGGCGGGAATACCTGCTTGATATCGTTGATGTTGATGGCGGTGTTGCCCACGACGACGTATGGAATGCCGCCTCTGATGACCACGCTTTCCACGACGCCGAGATACGCCTTAGTCTCGCCGGTGTTCTTGTCGAGTACCTCGGCGTAAATCTCCATGCCCACCATGTCGTAGGCCTGCGAGTTTTTCAGCGTGGCGCTCATGGCCTGTATTTCCTGCAGGGACGACATCTGCGCCATCTGGGTGACAAACGCCGTGTCCTTCTGAGGTTCCAGCGGGTCCTGATACTTCAGCTGCGCCACCAGCAGCTTGAGAAAGGTTTCGGTATCCACCTTGGAATTGCTGGCGTCCTTGGAGGTGTCTCTAACGTAGGCTGTCGTATCGACAGTACCCACCGCGTTTGTTGGCATCTCACGGCCCCCTTTTCGGATTAATCTCGGTTATCTCTAAATACGGTATTCAACCGTTGTGTCCTCGCTGTCGCCGGCGCTGACAACCTGCGCGGGCGCCGGTTCGGACGGCCGGCTCTGCCGGTGATCGCGGGGCGCGCCGCGTCCGCCGGACGCCTGCTCCCGCTGCTGCGAAAACGCCTGACTGGAGAAATCCATGCTGCGCCCGTCCGGGGTGTGCAGCACCTCCACGTCCTGGACGCCGATCCCTTTCGTCTCCATGGAGGAGATCAGCTGCTGCAGCCGGTCGGCCATCAGCGCGCAGAGCTCCTTGTCCTCCGCCCGGATCGTCGCGGAGACGCCGCGTTCCGTTTTTATAACGGAGATGGTGAGCGTCCCCAAGGATTCCGGCTCCAGCTGGATGCTGATTTCATGTCTGCCGGCCTGGAGGCCGCGCACGTCGTCGGTCAGCCGCAGAAACGCCTTGTCCGCAGCCGCCGCTTTCTCGGCGGCCGCTGCTTCCGGAGCCGCCGCCTCCTGCTTCCCGCCCGGCGCGGCCGTCATGCCGGGCGGCGCGGTCAGTTCCACGGTCGGCGTGTCCTCACTGCCGGCCTGCTGTCCGCCCGCGTTGCCGGCGTCGCCGTCCGTAAACGCTTCTGCCGTCTGTACCGTAAAGACGGCGGCGTCCGGCAGGTCCGGACCCGCTTCGGTGATAGCGCCGCTATCCCGGTGGCCGGCGGCACTGTCGGGTTTTTGCGGCTGCTCCGCCCCGGCTGTATGTACGGCTTCGGCATGTACGGCTTCGGCAGTCGCCGGGCTGTCCGCGGGCTGCGGGATGGGGGCTGAAGCCGCCGCTGGAGCGGTGTTCACGGGAGGCTGCGCGGCAGGGTCCTGTACGGCGGCCATTAAGACTCTGTCGGTGCCGACCGGGGCCTCCGGGGCAACGTCAGCGGGCGGTGTCAGCACGGCGTCCGCCTCTTCATGCGCCGCCATGGCCGCCGCGATTTCCCCGAGGACCCGGGCGGCGCCGGCCGGCTCGTCGGCCGTCTTAACCGCCTGCGGCGGCGCTTCTTCGCCGGAGGGTTCCAGGCTGAACGCCGCCGGTTCCCCTATGGGCATCTCCGCGTTCATGAGGGCCGTCTCCCCGCCTGTCAGGGCAACCGGTGCAATCTCTTTCGAAACGGCTTCCGCTATACCTGCCGCCGCGTCGCCTGCCGTATCGGCTGCTACCTCGGCTGCCGGAGCGGCTACGCCCATCACATTCAGCTGCATGAGCAGCGCGCTCACCTCTGCGGG
This sequence comes from Sporobacter termitidis, assembly GCA_029267955.1. Lineage (GTDB taxonomy): Bacteria > Bacillota > Clostridia > Oscillospirales > Oscillospiraceae > Sporobacter > Sporobacter termitidis_A. Next base: position 29,887 of record JAJUHI010000001.1, read on the forward strand.
TATATTGTCGCCGGAGGGTTCCTGCCCGCTCGTTTCTCCCTGCTCCGTGTCAGCCGCCTGTAACTGCAGGGTAATCCCCTCGGGCTTAAGGCCCTGGCTCAGGATTTTGTTAAACACCGACCGGCTCGGATTTTGAGGCCTGGCGGCGCTGATATGCAACCCCTTGCCGTCCGCCGCCGCTTCTTTTGCTTTCGGCGCGCCCAGGCTCATCACTGATGCCGTCTGCATGTTGATCACCCGCTTTCTCACTTTACGTTTATAAAACGCTGTATCTGCCGTTTAATTTGCCAGTATCTTTGTCACTTCCGCCGCAAGCGCGGGCGCCAGTTCCTCCAGAACAAGCGCGGCCGCCGCCGGCTTCATATAGTAAACGATAACCGCTATCTGTTCCGCGTCGTAAATTTCCGTCATGATGGCGGCCGCCGCGGCCGGGTCCATTTTCGAGTAGATGACGCCGAGCTGCTGCAGCTCCGCCAGTTTTTCATTGGAGAGCGTTGCCCGGATGTCTTCAAAAGTCGTTTCGGCAGCCGGCGTCGTATTCTCGGCGGCCTCCAGCGCCGCCTGCCGGGCGTCCAGCTCCTCCCGGAGCTCGTTTAAGCTTTGCTCATATGCGTTGAGCTCGGCCTCCCGGCGGTCCAGCGCGGCCTCGCGCTCCGCAATGGACGGACCGGTCGGGAACTGGAGCCCCACCAGGTTAAACACAGACGTCAGATTGCCGGAAAAGTACAGCGCGGCGACGGCCCCGCCCAGGAGAACGATGATGACCAGAAGGATAATCAGGATTTTTACAATGACGGATTTTTTCTTCTTCTTCTTTTTTGCAACAGGCTTTTCAGTTGCAAGCTTTCCGGAGACGATATTGCTGCCTTTCGGCTTAAAGGTCTCTTCAAATTCCTTGCCGCCCAACGCTTTGGTGCCGATTGCGGCGGTTTTTCCTGCTGCCGGACTCATAAAAACACCCCCTCCTGCCCGTCGTTCGCTCAGCCGCCCGATTCCAGGCTGCCGTCGCTGTGGTCCGAGGCCTTGTAGGACATGATGTCCTCAATGGCTTTTGTTTCGCTCTTTTCTATTTCCTTTAAGTATTCGCTGTACTGCTTTTCGTACAGCTTTTCAAGCACCTTGATTTCCTTATGGACGGTGACCAGCTCGTTTCGCCGAAGCTCGGCCTCGCGGCGCGCCCTGTCGACTGCGATGGCGGCCTGCTTGATCTGCTCCTGCAGCTCCTGCAGGTAGATGGCATACCCCGTCAGGTCGGCCACCGTCATGCCCTTTCTGGCTTTCTCCTCATACTCCTTCGTTTTTTCGCTCAGCGTCGACTCAAGCTCTTCCTTTTTCCGTACGGCCGCCCTGTGGGCCGCCTCGGCGGCGGCGTATTCGGCCTGAAGCTTGTCCTTCTGCGCCTTCTTGACATCGAAAAGCGCCCTTAAGGAAAAGACGAATTTCTTCATTTTACAAGCCCCGTTCCGTTACTGCCGGTGGTCAGCCGATGGCGTAAAGCGCCTGTTTGATATCGTCGTAAGTTGCCGGTTCATCGATGTTCTGCCGCAAAAAGCTGTTGATCACGGGCATGAGCCGGATGGCCTCGTCGATTTCGGGGCTGGAGCCGCTCTTGTACGCGCCGATATCAATTAAGTCCTTTGCCTTTTTGTAGACGGCCATTATGTTTTTGATGCGCCCGGCCTGCTCGTACTGCTGCGGCGGGATGATATCTTTCATGACGCGGCTGATGCTCTCGAGCACGTCGATGGCCGGATAGTGGTTGCTGGTGGCCAATGCCCTGCTGAGAACGATGTGGCCGTCCAGAATGCCGCGCACCGTATCGGAGATGGGTTCGTTTAAGTCGTCGCCCTCCACCAGGACGGTGTAAAGCCCCGTGATGGAGCCCTTGTCGGAGGTGCCCGACCGCTCCAGCAGCTTCGGCAGGATGGAGTAAACCGAGGGCGGAAATCCCCGTGAGATGGGCGGCTCTCCGACCGCCATGCCGATCTCCCGCTGCGCCATGGCAAAGCGCGTGACGGAGTCCATCAAGAGCAGGACCTTCAGCCCCTTGTCCCGGAAATACTCGGCGATGCTGGTGCCCACAAGGGCCGCCTTGAGCCGCAAAAGCGCTGGCTGGTCGCTGGTGGCCACCACGAGCACCGATTTGTTAAGGCCGTCGGGACCCAAGTCTTTTTCTATAAAATCCTTTACTTCCCTGCCGCGTTCGCCCACAAGAACGATCACGTTGACGTCGGCGATGGCGTATCGGGCAATCATGCCCAGTAGCGTACTCTTCCCCACACCGCTGCCGGCGAAGATGCCCAGGCGCTGTCCCTGCCCCACCGTCAGCAGGCCGTCGATGGCCCGGATGCCCAGCGGGAACTCCTGCGTGATGCGCGTTCTGGACAGCGGGTTGGGCGGCGCGTTGTCGACAGGGTAAAAGACCTCCTCGTCAATCGGCGGGCCGTCGTCCATGGGCTTACCCAGGGCGCCGAGCACGCGGCCGATCAGCTTTTCGGACACGGCCACCCGAAGCGACTGGCCGGTGGAGACAACCCTGCTGCCGAAACCGATGCCGGTCATGTCGCCAAAGGGCATCAGCAGCACGCGCTGGTCGCGGAACCCCACCACCTCGGCCTCGACGTAATCGTCTCCCACCGAGGGGTAGATGCGGCAGATATTGCCCATGTTGACGGCCGGTCCGTTGGACTCCACCGTCAGGCCGACAACCTTCATGACCTTGCCGCTGTGCTCCACGGTCTCAAGATTTTTAACTTTTTCCCTGAGAGACTCCAAATTCGTCTGCATGCAAACTCCTATTCTGCCGCGCCGCGGCAGTACAAGAAGCGAGGGTGGTCTTTAGCTTCTCAGCGCCTTGTCGATCACGTCCAGCTGTCTGTCGATGCTCAAATCCACAAGCTCGCCTTCCGATTCGACAACCAGGTCCCCCGGCGAGAAGCCGGGCTCCTCGGCAACGGTCACCTTGACGGCGCCGGCGTCAATGCCGATATCGGCGCGGGATGCGCCGAAATAGCGCTGATAATCCTCGGAGCTGACGCGGATGACAACCGAACCGGCCTGCTTGAGCCGTTCCAGCGCGTTTTCCACCAGTCCCATGAAAACCTCGTCCGACTGCTCTATCTTTACGTTGATGACCTTTCGGACAATTTCCATGACGAGACTGACGACTTCATCGCGCATCCCCTCAACCAGCTTGTCGTACTCGTTTCTCAGGCCGCTCTCCAGAGCGGCCAGCGCCTCCTCGTCCCTGAGCCTGCGGCGCTCGGCTTCCGCCTCTGCCGCCGTTTTAATCTCCTCCCGGAGCCTTTCGGCCTCGGCCTCGGCCTGGGCTCTGATTTCCTCGGCCTGGCTCTTTGCCTTAAGGATAATCTCCTGGGCCTCTTCGGACGCCTTGGACAGCATCTTTTCCGCCTGCTCGGCATGCTCGGCGCGAAGCTTCTCATAAATCTCGTTGTACAGCTTCGCCATGTCAACGCCGGCGGCGTCGCCGCCGTCAGGCGCGCACGGCGCGTCCGCTTTGGGCTTTGCCCGGACGGGCTGTGTCTCCGCCGGTTCAAAGTAGACGTATTGCCGGTCGATTCTAAATGAGGACATCGCTGGCGTCCCCCCTCGAAACGATGATCTCGCCGCTTTCCTCCAGCGAACGGACGGCATTGACAATACGCTGCTGCGCATCCTCCACGTCTTTGATGCGGATCGGGCCCATGACCTCCAGTTCGTCTATAATCATCTCCTGCAGACGCTTACTGAGGTTGGACATGATAACGCTCTTAACCTCGGGAGTCGCACCTTTGAGGGCAACGGCGATATCGCTCTGCTGCACGTCGCGCAGAACGCGCTGAATGGCCTGGTTGGACAGCTTGGCGATATCCTCAAAGACAAACATATTCTTCTTGATGTTTTCCGACAGATCCGGGTCGATGACATCGAGGCTCTCCAGGATGTATTTCTCCGTGCCCCGGTCGACGCTGTTGATAATTTTGACAACGGCGTCCAGACCACCGACGGTGGTCTGGTCGCTCATGCCCATTTTAGCCAAGCGCTGCTCCAGAATCATCTCGGCCTCGCGGATATACTCCGGAATAACGCTCTCCATATTGGCCATGCGGGTGATGACCTCAACCTGCAGCTCGCTGGGGAGCGCCGCCAGCACGCCGGAAGCCTTCTTGGGCTCCAGATAGGACAGCAACAGGGCGATGGTCTGCGGGTTCTCGTTGGCAATCAGATGGACAATCTGCAGGGTATCCGCCTTTCTGACAAACTCAAAGGGGCGCACCTGCAGCGTCTCGGTCAGCTTATCCAGTATCTCGTCGGCCTTGTTGTCGCCCAGCGCCTTTTTCAGGACGCCGCGGGCGTAATCCAGGCCGCCCTCGGAGATATACTTCTGCGCCAGGCACGTCTCCAGAAACTCGGCCAGGACTGCCTCGCTCTCTTCCTTTGTCACCTTTGTGGTGGTGGTGATGGCCAGCGTCAGGGTGGCGATTTCCTCTTCCGTCAGGTATTTAAAGATCTGGGCCGCATGGTTCTTTCCAAGCGCAATCAGGAGAATCGCCGCTTTTTCACGTCGCGTCAGCTTACCGTCATGTGTTCTTCCTGCCATACTAATCCTCCGTCAGCCAGGAGCGGAGAATCTGTGCAACCGTTTCGGGATACCGTTCCATGAGCTCCTCAATTTTTTCTGCTTCCGATGATTTTTTAAGCATCAAATCGGCCAGCTCAAAATCCTCTGTTTCCTTCTCCTCCATAAAATCGCCCGGCGTGATGGCCACGGCGCCGGCCGCGGCCGGCTCGGCGGCGGGAGCGGGCTTACGGAAGAAGATCCGCAGGATGATAACCAGCGCCGCCAAAACCGCGACAACAGTGATAATCCTGGTAATCAGCGTATCCCGGCTGAGCTTCTGCAGCGTCTGCTGGTGCTGTTCAAACGCATCGCCGATGCTGTCGCTCTGCACAAACGGCATCAGCTCGACGGAGATATAGTCGGACTTCACGCCGATGGCCTTTGCCACGAGATTCCGGATTGTCTCCACATAATCGCTGATGCCCTCGACGGAGCTGTTGACCAGCACGGCGACAGACAGGTCCATGATGGCGCCCTGGGCCTTTTCTATCTGCGTCTGGATCTCGTTGAGCTCAAAGTTGTATGTTTTGGAATAGCTGTACTCGGAGGCGTCCTCCTCGTCAACGGAGACGTAGGCCGGCGTGCCGACGCCGTTGGTATCCGTGCCGGCCTGTCCGCCGTCAGCAGCGCCAGGGCCGACCCCTTCATACAGCTCCTCATAGCTGCGGGGCAGCCCTTCGTCCTCGCCCGCCACGGGCGGCGAAAATTCTACTTTGCTGACCGTCTGCTTGTCAAAATCCAGGCTCAGGTTGACCGACACGGCCACGTTGCCGGTGCCGACGGCCGGCTCCAGAACATGCAGCACCTGGTCCGACAGAATCTTCTTCATCTGCTCGGTCAGCTGCATCTGCGTGGCGGTGTAAACCGACGTGTCCTCGGCGCTTTCTTCCGACGTGATGTCGTAATACTTCATCTTCGAGTCGACAATGCTGATGTTTTCCGTCTTCAAATCCGGCACGCACTTTTTGACAAATTCGCCGATGGTGCGGGCTTCGGCGGGCGTCAGCTCCTGGCCGTTTTTAAGGTCGAGCATGACGGCAACGCTGGCTTCCGACGCATTGTCCTTGATGACAAAGGACGAATCGGAGGCCAGGTTGACGATGACCACGCAGTTTTGTACCTTTTCCATGCGCATGATGGTGGCGCGCATATTTTCCTGAAGTTGGTATTGCAAGTAGGTGCGCCGCTCCAGGTCCGTCGACCCAAGAGCAGACGCACCTGAGAAGATTTCATAATTGAGGCCGGTGTTGGGATATCCCTGGGCGGCCAGTTCAATACGCAGCTCATCGGCAACCTCTTCCGGAACAAGAATGGTGCCCGTCCCGCGGATTTGGGTTTTGACGCCCCGCTCGTCCAGCAGCGTCTTGATTGTCCCTGCCTCAGCGGCGTCAAGTCCGGAATACAGCACAGTAAAATGCACCTGATTGAGAAGGACGGCGCCGATAATACCGGCGGCTACGACGACGGCGGCGAGGGTGATCAGCATGATGAGCTTCTTTTTCTCCAGGTTCTGAAAAAACTCGCCGGTCCGGTGTAAAAATGATTTCAAGGATGCAGTCATTTCCCGTCTCACCCTGTCTTCCATAATATTTTGCGCGTTCTCTTTTATGGATTTCTCGGTGCTTTCCTGCCCATCTCCCATAGAGCGCGTGAATAATTATTCAATTTATAAATTTTTATCCATAAGCTTCCTTCACACCCCAAATGTGTTCCAGATGTGTTATTTTGTAGGCGATATTTCTCTGAAATACCATATATATCTTTTTATATGAATTAGCCTACAATAAATTAATACAAAAATCAACATAATTCTTAAAATTTCGTTATTTTAATTATTGTACCATACTCACACAAGTTGAACAATTTTTTAGAGGTGTATTGTACTGTTTGCATAAAATTTTTCGCCTTTTTGCCCTTTTCCGGCTCGCGTTCGACAAGAACCGCTATTTTTCTACAAAATAACGATTAAACTATATATAGTATTCTTACGATAATACCTTGTTTACGTACATCACGCAGCTTTTTCTCATCATTTCCACGAATTTTGCGAGAAAAATATGAGAATTGTTGCAAAAAACTCATTCAAAATTTTCTGCATAATGACTAAAAGGATTTTTTTAAAGAGATTTATTAAAGTTTTTTGTCAATATGTCGATATAAAATAGTGCTGGTAAATGTTAACGTGCACGGACATTAACCGCAAAATAAAACCGAGCGGCACGGATGCCGCCGGGAATATCAAGGAGGAAAGTTTCATGCGTATCAACACAAACCTCACCGCAATGAACACCTATGGCCAGTACACGAAGAACAACAACAAGATCGCAAGCGCGGTCGCCAAGCTCTCGTCCGGCTACGCCATCAACGCAGCCGCCGACAACGCTGCGGGTCTCGCCATCTCTGAAAAAATGCGCGCCCAGATCCGCGGCCTCCAGAAGGCTTCCGCCAACGCGCAGGACGCCATCTCCCTGATCCAGACCGCTGAGGGCGCCCTGGAAGAGTCCACCCAGATCCTCCAGCGTATGCGTGAGCTGGCTGTTCAGTCGGCTTCCGACTCGAACGAGACCATCGACCGCAAGGCGCTGCAGGACGAGTTCGCCCAGCTGCAGAAGGAACTCAACGACATCGCCAAGAACACCACCTTCAACAAGAAGAACCTGCTGGACGGCTCCCTGGCGACCTCCAAGCAGTCCGTCGGCAGCGGCACAACTCTCCTGGGCTCCAGTATGTCCGTATCTGCCGGCAATGCCCAAGCTGGTATTTACAAATTCAACGTCAGCGTCGTCACAACGCAGAACGCGGTTTCCGCGGCAGCTGCCACCGATCTCACCTTCAACACGTCCTCGATCAACACGACATACTTCAATGCTTCCGCCGCTACATTCAGCGCGCTGAGCGGCACTCAGTCCTCACTGCTCAACGGCAACTACACGCTGTCTGTCGGTGAGATTGACAAAGAGGGCAATACATTTACTCTGATTGCCACCGGCGATAACGGCCAGGTCTTCACCTCCCAAGCCATCGACATGGATGCCGACTATACATCCGGCGCCGTGACAATTAACTTTGGCAGCGATGCATTCACCCTCACAATGGAGCTCCAGGCTGCATATTGTGGCAATTATAGTACGACCGAGATCGGCGATCAGACCCTTGAGAACATTGCCAACGCCTTCACCGGCACCGCCTTCACCGTCAGCGGCGGCAAAGATCAAAAGGATGCCGTCACCGAGCTGCAGGCCAGCCTGACAGGCGCCTCCAATGTGACGCTGAAAGCCGGCGACGACAGCGTCACCTTCGACAACGGCATTACCGTTAAGTTTGAAAAACTGACGGCGTCTGACGTCGACACGCAGGCGACCAATTACCAGGCTATTTTCGGCAATGGCGAGTCCACAATCCACATCACGAGCACTGCCAACGCCGGTCTGACCTTCCAGGTTGGCGCCAACGAGAGCGACGAGCTGACAATCAACATCGACCGGATGGATTCCGAATTCCTCGGCATCAACGGCGCCACCGTCATCGACCGCGAATCGGCCGCCGCTGCCGTTACTGTTGTCGACGAGGCCATCAATCAGGTTTCCTCGCAGCGTGCGTACCTTGGCGCTATCCAGAACAGGCTGGATCACAAGATCGCCAACCTCGAGACCTCCACGGAGAACCTGACCTCCGCCGAGAGCCAGATCCGCGATGTGGATATGGCCAAGGAGATGACCAACTTCACCAACGCCAACATCCTGCAGCAGGCCGCCACGGCGATGCTCGCCCAGGCCAACAGCCTGCCCCAGAACGTCCTCTCCCTCATCGGCGGCTAATAGCCCAGCCAATTCCTCTCTTTATGATAGAAAAAGCCCGGGTAACCGGGCTTTTTCCTATTTCAAATATTCCCGCAGCTCCCGGGGGCCGGCGATAACGTCCTTGCCGATATATACCGTGCCGTCGGGCCGCGCCTTTTCTTCCCAGCGCACCAGGGATATGGCGCCATAGACGATTTCCAGGGCCGTTATGCTCCAGGGGTGGACGCAGCAGCCGTCATTAAAATACCTGCCCTCCCCCGGCTCCGGGAAAACGGGCCGGTGGGTGTGCCCCGCCACAATCGGCGTGCCGCGCCGCGCCGCCCAGGCCGTCAGCCGCTTTTCAACCTTTTCCTTGACCTTGTTGTTCCTGGACGCGCTGGTGGGGTCGCGAAAGCCGATAAGCTCCAGCGGCTTCCACAGGTAACGGACAAGAAACCGCGCCAGCGGCCACAACGTGTCATTTAAAATATCAACCTGATGGCCGTGGACTAAAAAAAGCGCGCCGTCCAGCCCGTCATACCTGATAGCCAGTCCCTCCAGCATGGGGATATCCCTGTAAAACGCGCCGCATGTCTCCGGGATGCCGTTTAAAGACGCGGCCAGCCATTGCTTTTTTTTCTTTAAGATATCATGGTTGCCGTAGAGCATATACAGTCTCTTATCCCGGTAAAACTGCTCCATAAGCGCAAAAACATCGCTGTGGATGGCGCAGATATCCGCTATTCGGTTGTTTTTCCAGAGCTCGTCGCCGTCCCCCAGCTCGATATATGTATATTTCAGCCGGTTATAATGCTCCAGTGCTGCGTAATAAATGACCTTGTTGCCGGCAAAGTCATCGGCGAAGCTGCCGGAGCCCCTGTGGCAGTCGCTGATGATGACGATTTTCCAGCGGTCATCAATCAGCAGCGTCTTTGACGATTCAAATATCCGGTCCAGTTTCCTGTTATATGAAAGCATATTTCCCCCGCCTGTGCCGGTATGGTGTCGACCACAATATATGGTAAGTTGTATAATTATTCACCCAGTTTTAATCCTATATATTGAGTATGAATATAAGCTGACTTTTTTATGTAACCCAGCCGCGCCGAAGCTTCGCCGCGTCTTTTCTTTAGTCTGGATCAGGCCTTGGTTTGTCAAGATACGGTTTGATGACTTCGTATTTGACTCTTCCCATGATATTCAGGAGCCGCTTTAAACGTTTGCATCGGCACGTCCTGCCGTTTTCAGGCCATCCGCTGTAAAACAAAAAGCCCCCTCGTCAAAGGGGGCAAATTGCTCACAGGCGAAAATCGTTTTTAGGCGATTGGGGGATTCAAATTAAGCCGTAACAGAATCCTTATCAATCGCGCTTGTTCAATGCCTCGGCCAGCGCCCGGAGGGCGTCCTGCACCTCCGGCCGGGTCGCGCTGGGGATGTTGTCCGAGTCGTCGGCAAAGACGGTGCCGACGGATTTGGCGTTCATGTCGCCCAGGAGCACCTTGGCCGTGTCAAAGCCCCGGGTCAGAGGGCCGACGCCGCCCCGCACAATGATGATGCCGGCCTTTTTCTTCTTCGGAACGGGGACCTCCTGTCGGAGGTACTTGGCGCACCAATAAGTCTGCAGGCGGCTTAATACGGCCAGCAGCTGACCGGACAGCTCGGAAAAGTAGGTGGGCGAGGCGATCACAATATTGTCCGCCTCCTGAATGTCCCCATAAATCTCCTGCATGCCGTCCTTGATGGCGCAGCCGGGGTTCTTCCAGCAAAACCGGCAGTCAATACAGGGCCTGACGTTGCAGTCATAGGCCCTGACGATCTTTACTTCGCCCTCCAGCTCCTTGACAAGCGCCTCCACCAGGGACGACGTGTTGCCCTTTACCCGGGGGGAACCGTTAAAAATGAGAGTTTTCATAAATTTTACTCCTTCATTGCATATTTTACATGGTACAATCAAATAGCCGGGCCCTTATGTTCTGTAAATAACAGCCGATAAATAAATCAGATGAATCGTCATACCGCGCATAATGAATTTTAGGGAGAAAATAACATGTTGCTGTCAATTGGCATGATTGTAAAAAACGAAGAGAAATTCTTAAGGCGCTGCCTGGAGGCGTTATCGCCGATTCTGGAGCAGGTCCCAAGCGAGCTGATTATCGCCGATACGGGCTCCACGGACAAAACCGTAGACATCGCGCGGCAGTTTACGGATAAGGTTTTCCATTTTGAGTGGTGCGACGATTTTGCCGCCGCCAGGAACTCGACGCTTAAAAAAGCAAAAGGGGAATGGTACTTATTCATTGACGCCGATGAGATTATTGAAAGCTGCGCCGATCTCATCAATTTCTTCAACTCGGGAGAGTACCGTCACTACAATTCCGCGTCAATCATCATCCGGAGCTTTAACGATGAAAACCAAAAGGTAAAAGCGTCCATCCGGGTCGTCCGGCTTGTCAAAATGTCCGGGAAACTGGAATTTCAAAACCCTGTCCACGAGAGGCTCAATATCATCAATCCGCCGCTAAAGCCTCTGAATGTCATTTTTGACCATTATGGTTACGTCACGGAAAACAACGAGGACTTTGTCAGGAGCAAGATGGAACGCAACTTAAAGCTCATGCTCGCGGAGGAAAAACGCAGGCCGGACGATTGCATCAATCTGCTCAATATTGTCCAGACGCACCTGTTGCTCGGCAACCTGGAGGCCGGTCTCGGCTACTGCGAGAAGGGCATAAAATACGCCAGGGAGCAAAAGAGCTTTCTGGAACATATATTTTACATAAGAAAAGCGCAGTTCAACCTAAGCTTAAATAACTACGCCAACACGCTGGCCGTCATAGACGACTATTTTAAAAACAAAACTACGACGCTGGTCTCCGATCTTGAAATGTATGTATACCAGGCAAAAAGCTATGCGCACTTAAATGCGTTTGATCAGGCGATTGGGGCATATAAAAGCTATATCAGCTTGTATGACGAATACAAAAGGGGGCTGCACCATACGCCCGACGAGTACTACAGCTCGATAAATTACATTGACGATGCCCTGTATGTCAATATCGTACTGGATCTTATCGACCTGTTAATTCACGTGAACGATTTTGAGGCGGTAAAATCCTACCGTGATCTGCCGACCCTGACAAACTTCCGGGACGACGGCGAGATTTCCGGGCGCAGATTGCTGCAGGATTTTGAAATCATGAAAAGGCGCGGCGATTACGCCGAGCTGCCTCTGCTGTATGACCGTCAGCATCCCGGGCAGCAGGCTGTCCTGGAGAACATGATTGAAGAACTGCTGCAGGGCGAGGATCATAACGACTTGTCCATTTACGCGCACTTTTATAATTCGAAAATTGAAGAGACGCCCTATGTGAAGCTCATACGGCTCCGGCACTTGCATTGCGCCGGTTCCCTGGCTGCAAAGGATGTGGAAGCGGTCCTTAAGGAACTGGAAACCGTCAATGAGCCGTATGCCGATCTGGTCTATCTGACCTTTTACAGCGGCGCTTCCCTCAAGCTGCTCGGCAGCAAAGTAAGCCCCTATGATTTTGCGGAAACAGCGTATTCCAACACCCGCTGCTGCCGGCAATGGCCCCGGTACGCCTTGTCGGCTTTTGACGGAACGGCCGATCGCTTTGAGGCGGAGCGGCACCTGTGGATAGCGGTGCTCCATGAGCGCGCCCTGTTGTCGGACGGTACCGGCGACGAGACAAAGCCGGCGCTGTTTCACGAATACGGCCGGCATTACGGCAAATACATGGAGCATATACTCAAAGCCGAAACGCTCTGGGAAGAACAGGCGAGCCTGCTGCCGCGGCCTTTGAGAACCGGCCTCTTCTGCAGCCTTGCCGCCAAATACAGGGCTGAAGGCAATTTGAAGGAATACGTCCAGGCCTTAAGGCGTGTCTTAAAATCCGACCCGAGATTTTCGCACGTGGTTCAGCTTTTGACGGACGAGCTGTCAACAGACAGGCTGTCAGCAGACAAGTTGTCTGGCGGAGAGACGAACCGGCAGCCGGACTTTTACGAATATGCCAGAACGGTTAAAAAGAACATCGCTTATCTGTGTGAAATCAATGAGACGGAAAAAGCTTTTAGCCTGCTGGCGGCTTACGAGCAGCTCAACCCCGACGACGAGGAGATCGCCGCCCTGAAAGCGCGGTTTCAAAACCGGGCCTGACGCGGGCTGATGCCTTTAACCCTTAATAAGCTCAATCTAACATAACAGCCTGCCGATGGCAACCAAATCCCCGGACACGCTCACAGCGCGCCGGGGATTTGCACTTGATACGCTCTTGTTTACGCCTCGTCGTCGATACCGAAAACGGCGGGGACGTTGAGGATCTGCCTGATTTTGTCGTCAACGCAGGCAATCTTTGTGGTGTAGTTGAGATGATCGCCGCTCACCGCCGGAGAGTCGGACAGCTCCTGGGCGGATATGTGGATAACGTCCTGCACCGAGTCCACAATGGCGCCCACAAGCTCCGATTCCAGCATGATGACGATGATGCAGGCCCGGTCGTCATACTCCCTAGGCGGAAATCCCAGCTTGATGCGCATGTCCAAAACCGGGACGATGGTGCCGCGGATATTGATTATACCGCTGCAAAACGGCAGCGCGTTGGGTATCTTTGAGACAGGCTGGATTTCAATGATTTCCTGCACCAGGCCGATATCGATGCCGAAATCGATGGTATCGACAGAAAATATCAGATATTCCTGCATGTCGTCCGAAACGGCGGTTTCCATGAGATAGTCGTCCATGATTCGCTTCCTCCATATTCATCCGTCGGGCTTACAGGCCGTTGACATCAATAATCAGATTGATCGACCCGTCGCCGAGAATCGCACAGCCGCCGATGCCGGCCAGACTGGACGAGCAGCGCTTGAGATAATTGGGCAGCTTCTTGACAACCACCTGATATTCCCCGTCCAGATGGTCAAAGAATATGCAAAATTCCTTTTCCTCCGAGGCGATGTGCATGATCATGCCCTCGCCAAGCTCCGTGACCGCGTCGTCCACGTTGAAGAACTCGCTCAAGCGGATGAGCGAATAGACGTTGCCCTGGAGCATGATCATCTCGTGGCCTTCCGGATCGGTGAAGATATCCTCCACATTCGGCTTGACCGCCGAACGCACCGAAACGGTGGGAACAATAAAGTTCATGGAGCCCACATTAAACTTCATGCCGTCCACAATGGTCAGCGTCAGCGGGATGCGGATGGTGTGAATGGTCCCTTTTCCGGGCTCGCTGTCCACCGTGACCGAACCGCCGATGTAGCCGATGTTCTTGCGGACCACGTCCATGCCCACGCCGCGGCCGGAATATTCCGTCACCTCATCCTTGGTGGAGAAGCCCGGCAGGAAGATCAGGTTGTAGATTTCCTTGTCCGTCATCTCCGATTCGGACTTGGTGAGCAGGCCCTTTTCCGACGCCTTCTTCAGAATCTTTTCCCTTGACAGGCCGCCGCCGTCGTCGGCGACGGTGACAATAACGTCGCTGCCGGTCATTCGGGCTTCCAGAGTGATTTTGCCGCTGGCCGGCTTTCCGCGTTTCTTTCTTGTTTCCGGGTCCTCAATGCCGTGGTCAACCGAATTGCGGATGATATGTAACAACGGGTCGGAGAGATAGTCGATGACGTTTTTGTCGACCTCCGTCTCCTCGCCGATAATCTCCAGCTCAATGTTCTTGCCGAACTTTTTGCTCATGTCGCGCACAAGCCGGCGCATCTTCTGGAACAGGGTCGACACCGGTATCATCCGGATGGACATAACGATATCCTGCAGCTCGTTGATCAGCGAGTGCAGCTGCTGCGCCGCCGAGTCGAAGCTGTCATGGGCCAGGCTGCCGAAATCGGCGTTGCTCATAACCATGGACTGGGCCGTCACAATCTCGCCGACGATGTTCAGGAGGCTGTCCAGCTTGTTGACGTTGACGCTGATAAAGTTCTGTTTGGCTACCGACTCAAAGGAATTTTCAGCCGCCTGCTGCTCGGTTTGCCTACCGGACGCCGCCGCGGCCGCCTGCTCCTTGCTCTGCCGGATCTCAACCGGGATCTCCTCGTCGTCGCCCTCGATGGAGAGCACGCTGCAGGATTTCAAAAACAGGGTTTCGTCCAGTATGGCCTTGATTTCGTCCGGATTATGGCCCGTCTGCAGGAAAATGAGAAAACCGTTTCTCCGGATCTCATCCGCGGCCGCTTCCGTATCCAGGTTCTGGGGCACATGGGCGTACCGGAGACTGATTTTTTTAATGTTCTGAATGACGCCGAAGGCCCGTATATGTTCCATCTGGCTGTTTTCATCGAAAAACAGCTTGATTTTATAATAGGCTTCCTCCCCCTTGCCGTAAACGGGCGCAGGGGCCATCGTCTCCGCCGGCTTTGCAGCCGCCGGAGCAACGGCGGCCGGGACAGCGGCTTCCGGGGCAGCCTGCTGGGTCGTCGCAGCGGCGGCGGTTTCGCCCTGCAGGCGCGCCACAAGGAGCTTCAGCCGCTCCATCAGCGGCGCCGGGTCTCCGTCCATCGGCGCTTTTTCCAGGAGCTTGGCCAGCTCGCCGTTGAAATAGGAAACGGCGCTGAAAACGACGTCAAAAATATCCGGCCACTCCGATAAGCCGGAACCGTTGTTGTCCCGGATGATGGCAAACATATCTTCCAGCGAATGGGCCAGCTTTGCCATATTTTCAAACTCCATCATGGCGGAAGCGCCCTTGATGGTGTGCATAACCCGGAAAACCTCGTCAATCTGCTCGGCATTGAGCCTTTTGTCGTTTTCGCCCGCGAAAAGGGTGTTCTCCAAGGATTCCAGGAGCTGCTGCGTTTCATAAATATATACATCAAGCATTGATTCGTCGGCAATCATTCGTGTCCCCTCTTCTCCCATATTCTTATCGTCGATGCCGGCTATGGGCATGCGCGCTGTCAGGCCAGCTTGTCAATGGCAGAAAGAATGCCTTCTTCCTTAAACGGCTTGACAATAAAGCCCTTCGCGCCACTCATAATTGCCTCTCTGACCATTGCCTCCTGCCCCATTGCAGAGACCATAATCACATTGGCAGACGGATTGATCGCTATTATCTCACGCAGCGCCTGCAATCCGTCCAGCTCCGGCATGGTGATATCCATCGTGACGATGTCCGGCGCTAACGCCTTGTACCGTTCAATGGCGACTTTTCCGTTCTCGGCTTCGCCGACGACCTCATGAGCGCTCTTTTTAAGCATATTTTTTATGGTGATTCTCATGAATGCCGCATCATCAACAATCAGTATTTTTGCCATTTTCGTCTTACCCTCCGACTCGTTTGGATATGGATAGTTGCCCCCTTGGGCTTTTCAGATTACTTTTACCGCTCTGTCAACCGTTTTGATCGTCATCTTCCCAGTCTCAAGATCGAAGTAAATGGTCCGGCCTTTGTTGCCGCCGGTATCCTGAGCGACCAGCTCGATGCCCAGCTTCTTGAGCGTATCCTTGCTGCTTTGAATATTGCGCTTGCCAACCTCATGGACGTCCGACGTGCTTTTCATGGTAAACATGGAAGCGCCGCCCGCCATTTTCGCCTTCAACCTGGACCGGGAGGCGCCGGCCTTGACAAGGGCGTCCACAAGATCGGTAATGCCGGAATCGGCAAATTTCGTACGGGCGTGATTGCCGTTTTCAAACCCTTGTAACGTCGGCAGCAATATATGTATCAGTCCGCCGATTCTCGTTACCGGGTCGTAGATCGCAACGCCGATACAAGAGCCGAGGCCCAGCGAGTACAATTGATCGGGCGCCCGGGCAATTTTCATCATGGCGATATCAACCGCGTGACTGTTTATACTCATTTATTCGAATCCTAACGACTGCAATATTTTATCGCATGAGGAGCGATCGGGGATCAAAAACAAATCGCCGATAATGCGCTCTTTTTCATTAAACAGTTCCGACTGAAAGAAAACGGCAAAATCTCCCGCTTTCCCGGCTTCGGCAATGGCCACATTGAGCACGGCGCCCACCATGTCGATACACAGGTACGGCGTGGACGGCTGCGTCTTCAGACCCGTCATCTCTGAAAGCGCCGTCATGTATGACCCGCCCAGGATATTGACCGTCTCCGCGATAACGGACTTTTCAACCGATGAGTACCGCCGCACCGTGTCGGCCTTCCGTTTGCGGTAACGCTTGCCGAGCATCATTGAGATGATCCTGTCCGCCTGGACCTGATCCAGCACAACCATAAAAAAGCCGGAAAGGTCGCCTGTAATATCGAGAAGCCCGGCGACGACAATCTTTTCAGCCCCGCCGAGTTGGTTTGGCATATCGGCCAGCGGAATAAGCATGACGTTGGGGACGGATTGAACAATCGGACGGTTGAGCAGCGCCGCCAGCGCGGTGGCGGCATGGCCGCTGCCGATGTTGGCGATTTCGCTCAGAACATCCTTTTTTTCCGTGTCCATATTCCCCGGAATACTGTTCATTTATATCCTCCAGTCTCCGCAATGTAAACTCACGTTATATAATTTCGACATTTTTAGCGATTACTTGAGAAGTGAAAAAATAAATAGATAGTATTGTAATCGTATCCAGGTTTGTTATAATTATTTTGTATATTTTGCTGATATCGTGCGCCGTTTCGCCTGAAACGGCGCCCTGCGCCGGAAACGATATCGATGAAAAATTTCCTTTCGTCTTAATTTCATGTAAATTAAACCGATAAACATAGCAGGACGAAAACGAGCCGAATTCGCCGGCCTGCCCCTGAAAGCGGATCGGGCGGGAAACGCGGCGGCGAAAGGAGTTGTTACGATGGCAGTCAATTCTACCTCAAGCGCTACGTCCAGTGCAAGCGCGCTTTATGGCAGCGCTTCCCGGATTACGGGCTTAATGTCCTCATTGGATACCGATACGCTTGTCAAAAACCTGACCTCCACAGCCCAGCTGAAAATCGACGCTGTCAAAAGAAGGCAGACCCGGCAGGAATGGTATAATGAAGCGCTCCAGAGCGTCAGAAGTGAAGTTAATGAATTTCTCAATACATACATCAGTGTCACCGGTTCCTTCAGCATGCTCAAATCCTCGTCGTACGCCACATACAAGGCGGTGACGTCCAGCACCGCCAACGCCGTCACGGTGACGGCGTCCGGCGCGGCCGAAGCGGGCGAAATTACGGTAAAAATACAGAGTCTGGCCCAAAACGCATCGGTGTCCAGCTCTGGGAAGGTGTCCAAAAAAGGCACCGAAATCTCCGCCAACAACACCGTCACGCTGGACAAGCTGGACCTGGCCACGCCGCTTAAATTTGACGCCAACGGCAAAATTTCCTTCTCCATCAACGGAAAAGTCTTTGAATTTGGCAAGGACACGACGCTACAGAACATGATCAACACGATCAACACCGACGAGACGGCCGGCGTGACGATGAAATACAGCCGCCTGACCGACACCTTTACCATCACCGCTGATTCCGGCGGCGCCAACAGCGGCGTCAGCATCCAAAACATCTCCGGCAACGCCTTTGGGTCAACTGGCGCCTTTAAAATCGGCACCGGCACCTTTACGGAAGGCCGGAGCAATGCCGTGGCGGTCATCAACGGGGTCACCGTCACACGGGATACCAACGACTTTACGATTGACAACATCAATTACAGCCTGAAAAAGGTCACCGCCGGCACGGACGAGGAAACGGTCAGCTTCCAGCTGGAGCGCGACTACAGCGCCACCGTGGAAAGCGTGAAGAAGTTTGTGGACGGATATAATACGCTCTATGAAAAGCTGCGGGCTCTTCTCACCGAGAAGGATTATTCGTCCAAATACCCGCCCTTGACCGACGCGCAGAAAAAGGAAATGAAGGACGAGGAAATCACGGCGTGGGAGAAAAAAGCCAAGAGCGGTCTCCTCCGCCGCAGCACCGAGCTTGAAAGTCTGCTCAGCAGCATGCGAAATGCGTTTTCGTCCGCACTGGGCGGGTCCTCGAAGAACGCCTCGCAGATCGGCCTGAAGGTTGCCGGCTACTACGACGAAAACCCTGGCTCCATCGTGCTGGACGAGGCTGCCCTGACCGAAGCGCTCAAGAAAAACGCCGACGAGGTCATCGGCATGTTTACAAACGGCAGCAGTACGGACCCGTCCGAGCAGCAGGGTCTCATGTACAAGCTCCGGTCCAGCATGACCACCTTTACAACCAATGTGAAGGATATCCTTAAAAGCGGTGAAACGAAAATCAAGTCCTACGATGAGGAAATTGACAAGCTGGAACTAAAGCTTGACGATCTGGCCGAACGGTACTACAAGAAGTTCGCCAACATGGAAACCGCCCTGTCAAAACTCAATTCCCAGGCGACCTACATCAGCCAAATGTTCAATTACGGCTGATCCCGCGCTCGTTTGACCGCGTGAGCCCGACAGACGCCTTAATACGCAAATAACGATGTGAGGTATCAAATTGTGGATTACAGAAAAGTAAATCTCAAGCAGGAATATTTGAAGCAGAGCGTCCTGACGGCAAGTCCCGCCGAGCTCATCGTGATGCTTTTCGACGCCTGCATCAAGCAGCTGCGGCTGGCGGAAATCAGCCTGACGGACAACAAGAACCTTGACGCGACGAATAAACATCTGGTCCATGCCCAGGAGATCATCTCCGAGCTGGTCAACTGCCTGGATATGTCCATCGACCTGTCTTCCCAGTTGCTTGAAATCTACAATTTCCTGCTGCGGACAATCCGCCAGATGAATATCAAAAAGGATCTGTCCCAGCTGCCGGACGTGCTGTCGATCTTAAGCTCCATGCGCGACACCTGGGAGACGATTTCCAAATCCTCCTATACCATCCACTCCGAGGTGAACGCCGGATGACCGCCGAAGCGGACAAGCACGTTAAGCTGCGGACGCTGATGGCGGCGGCGCTGGAAACCTGCCTTCAGCTGAAGGCCTTCAACGAAGACAGCTATCAGGTGTTTCTCGGCGACGACGACGAAAAAATCCTGAACGCGGTGGACCGGCGCGAGGAAATCATCCAGCGGCTGATCGGCATTGAAAGCAAAATCGACCTCATTTTAGACGAAGCGGCCGAATATGACGGCGGGCGCCGCCTGCCCGAGGATGTCGATCAGCTCCGGCAGTCCGTCCGGCGCGTCCTGGACGATATCGGCGCCGGCGACATGGAAATCATGAAACTGGTCAGCAGCAGAATGCAAGCGTACAAAACGGAAACACTGAAAGCGCGCAACCGGAAGAACATTTCCGCTTATATCAGAACGCCGTATGCGGAGCAGTCCGGCGAGAGCGTCAATTTGGTGAAATGACGCCCGGTCGCGGCCTGCAGGATTTCCGCAAGTTTTCTTTGCAGTGATACCGGGCAGAGGATGAACCAATGGATATTGATAAAATCAAGCGTTCTCCATCCGGACCGCTGCCGGCAAAACCGGTCGGCGGAACCTCCGGCGGGTCCGCCGGCGGGAGCTTTCAGGGGCATCTGGGCAACCAGCTGAAGGAGCACTTCCGCCAACATGTCAATGAGCTGCTGGACAACCTGACCAGCCTGTCCGGCACGCTTTTGGATACAATCGATTTTGTCGCTTTTGAGAAATACCGGGACATGCTCCGGGAGCTGCTGTTCGGCATCTCCCGCAACGCATACCTGCTGTACACCGAACGGGCCTTGGATACGGCGGGGCGGCAGCGGATATTTGAGTCCGTCAGCATCATTGACAAAAAGCTTGACGACCTGGCCAAGGACGTCTTGAATCAAAACAGTGACAAGCTTGATTACATCAGCCGCGTCGATGAAATACGCGGCCTTATTCTGGACCTGCTGTTTTAAAACAAAAGAGATTTCGCAGCACAGCTGACGGCGGAATCTCTTTAATTTCGGCGGCGAGGCTTGATATTCCACAAAACCTGACAGCAGAATTTAACGAATATGTCGTAATTATCGGCATTTTCTCAACACCAGAGTGAAAGCTGCCGATATTTATATAAACTGGCGATCCCCGCAGATTCCCTTTCCCCGCGTTAGGACATCATTATAAGAGGTGCTGTTGTCATGCGTAAGTGGTATCAAAACAAGTCCATTACAAGCAAGCTGGTCATCAGTTTCGCCACAGCGGGCGTTTTTGCCGTCCTCCTGTTCCTGCTGGCGCTCAGCGGCAATTTCGGCTTTGCCCTGCTCGAACCGCTGGCGGCGACAGTGGCGGCGGCTGTTCTTCTCGTTTTAACGGCCGGGGTTGCGTTCCTGACCATCCGTTACTTCAAGAGGAACGTGGTGGGATACATCGCCGGACTGACCATCGGTCTGGACAAGCTGACGGACGGCAACCTGTCTTATTTCGACAACGACGGCAATTACAATGCCGACAGCAAGGATGAGACGGAGCGCCTGGCCGCCGCCTTTGTCCGGCTTGTCGTCAGCTCCAGGGAAAAGGTTGCCGACGCAAACCAGATCGCCAGCGGCGATTTGACAACGCATATACATATCAAGTGCGACGAGGACGAGCTGGGCCAGGCGCTTTTGGATCTTGTCCACAACACCTACCGCACGGTCAGCGCCATTGCGAAGGCCGCCGACCAGGTGGCGTCGGGCTCCAGCCTGGTGGCCGATTCCAGCCTGGCCCTGTCTCAGGGTGCCACGATGCAGGCCAGCTCCATTCAGCAGCTGACCGCTTCCTTAGCGGAGGTTTCCTCGCAGACAAACCTCAACGCGAAGAACGCCGAACGGGCCAACGAGCTGGCCCAGCAGGTGAAGGAGACGGCGCTCACCGGCGACGAGCAGATGCGCCAGATGCTGGCGGCCATGGACGAGATCAGCGAATCCTCGGCCAATATCAGCAAGATCATCAAGGTGATCGACGATATCGCCTTCCAAACAAATATCCTGGCCCTCAACGCCGCCGTGGAGGCCGCCCGGGCCGGTCAGCACGGCAAGGGCTTTGCCGTGGTGGCCGAAGAGGTCCGCAACCTGGCCAGCAAATCGGCCAACGCCGCCAAAGAGACGACCGAGCTGATCGAGGGCTCCTCCAGAAAGGTGGACGCGGGCACAAAGATTGCCAAAGCCACCGCGGAAGCGCTGGAGCGGATCGTAACCCAGATCAGCGCGGCCGCCGAAATTGTCAACGCCATCGCGGAGGCTTCAAACGAGCAGGCCCGGGCCATCGACGAGATCAACGGCGGCATCCAGCAGATATCCGAGGTTGTCCAGAGCAACGCGGCAACCAGCCAGGAGAGCGCCGCGGCCAGCGAACAGCTGTCCAGCCAGGCCGAGCAGCTGCGGCAGACTGTCAGCGTCTTCAAGCTCAGACGGACAAAGCAGGAAGCCGCAAAACTTGCCGGCTCCGAAGCGCAGTCCACGGCCCGTCTCGCCGCGGGCGAGAAGGTTTCCCTCAGCCAGGGTGATTTCGGCAAATATTAAATCCCGCGCCGCAGAGTGGCCGTATGCCCGCCCGGAACCTCTTTGTATTCCGGCAGGCGGCATAAAAACATAGACAAACCATGAATTAGGAGGATATACACAGCATGAACGACCTGGTCATGAATATCGACAGCGTTGAAGATTCGCAAAAGGGCCGGTATCTGGCTTTTATGGTAGGCAACGAGGCTTTCGGCATCGAAATCAAGTACGTCACCGAGATCATCGGCATCCAAACCATCACCGAGATGCCCGAAATGCCGAACTTTGTCAAGGGAATCATCAATCTGCGCGGCAGGATTATCCCGCTGATTGACATCCGGCTCCGCTTCGGCAAGGAGCCGCGGGATTACGACGATCGGACCTGCGTGATTGTGGTGGACATCGAGGGCTTCTCCTACGGGCTGATTGTGGACAGCGTCTATGAGGTGCTGACCATCCCGGACGAGGAGATTTCTCCGCTGCCCGGCATCAACACGGTTTCAGGCAACCGGTTTGTCAA
This sequence comes from Sporobacter termitidis, assembly GCA_029267955.1. Taxonomy (GTDB): domain Bacteria; phylum Bacillota; class Clostridia; order Oscillospirales; family Oscillospiraceae; genus Sporobacter; species Sporobacter termitidis_A. The sequence continues at coordinate 52,168 of JAJUHI010000001.1, forward strand.
AAACATCGGCAAAACAGCAAACGGTATCGTCCTCGTGGTGGACTGCGAGAAGCTTTTGACAGCCGACGAGATCGCTGAAATTACCTTATAAACATGCGCGACAATAAAGCCTGTCACCCCGCAGAAGGCAAATCCGCAAGAAGATCGGAGTGTAGCGGATGATCCAAATTACGGATAAAGAGTTCAGGCAAATTGCCGACTATGTCAAAGCCAATTACGGGATACATCTGAAGGATGAAAAAAAGGCTCTCGTCACCGGCCGGCTGCACGGGCTTCTGACACAGCATAATTTCAAGAGCTTTTCGGAATATTACGATTACGTTATCAACGATAAAACCGGCGAGGCCGCCGTCGCGCTCATCAATAAGATCACAACAAACCACACGTATTTCATGAGAGAGCCGGAGCATTTCAACTTCATGAAAAATCAGGTGCTCCCCTACCTGCGCGCCACCGTAAAAAGCCGCGACCTGCGCATTTGGAGCGCCGGCTGTTCCTCCGGCGAGGAACCCTACACGCTGGCCATGCTCATCGACGAGTTCTTTGGCGCGGAAAAGAAAAACTGGGACACGAAGATACTGGCTACCGACATCTCTCTGAAAGCGCTGGAAAAAGCAAAAAGAGGCGTCTACACCAATAAGGAGCTGGAACAGCTGCCGCCTCTTTGGAAACAGAGCTACCTGACAAGAATCAGCCCCGAGGAAAGCATGTTCCGTGACAGTATCCGCAACGAGATCATTTTCAGGCGTTTTAACTTGATGGACAAGGTATTCTCCTTCAAGAAGAAATTCCATGTGATTTTCTGCCGGAATGTCATGATTTATTTCAACAACGATACGAAGCACGAGCTCGTCTCCAAGTTCTACGACCTGACGGAGCCGGGCGGGTATCTCTTTATCGGGCATGCCGAGTCCTTAAACCGCGAGCAGACAAAATACAAATTTATCATGCCTGCTGTCTACAGAAAGGAATAAAAGGAGGTCGCGCGCCCGATGCCGCCAAAAAAAATCCGTGTGCTGATCGTCGATGACAGCGCACTGTTTCGAGGTGTTGTTGCCAAGGGCATCTCCGCCGATCCGAATATCGTGGTCGTCGCCACGGCGATAGACCCGTATGACGCAAAGGATAAAATCATCGAAACCGCGCCGGACGTCATGATCTGCGACGTTGTCATGCCGAAGATGGACGGCATTGAATTCATCCGGCGGCTGCTGCCGCAGTATCCCCTGCGGGTCGTTGTCGTCAGCTCCGTCAGCGAGGCGGTGCTGGACGCCATCAATGCCGGCGCGGTGGATTTCGTCCTGAAACCGGATATGAACTCCGGCAGGTCCGCCAGCGTCTTCATCGCGGAGCTGATTGAGAAGATCAAAATCGCCGGCAACGCGCATATCCCCAGGCCGAAGCCCGCAAGGCCCCAGGGGCCGGCCCGCGCGGATTTAAAAACAAGCACGCCCTCAACGAAGCGCATTATTGCCATCGGCGCTTCCACCGGGGGCACCGAAGCGCTGTTTAACATTTTGAGCGCCATGCCCCCCGACATTCCGGGCGTGGTGGTGGTCCAGCACATACCGCCGGTCTTTTCCAGGATGTTTGCCGAAAGGCTGGACAAAGCGCTCCCGCTGCGCGTCAGCGAGGCGCAAAACGGCGATTTTGTGGAAAGGGGCCGCGTGCTGATTGCCCCCGGCGACAAGCATATGACCGTCAAAAAGCTCGGCGACAAGCTCCGGGTTGAGGTGAACGCCGGCGAAAAGGTCAGCGGCCACTGCCCCTCCGTGGATGTCTTGTTCAACAGCGTGGCCCAGGCCTGCGGGGCGGACGCCGTGGGCGTCATCCTGACGGGCATGGGCAGCGACGGCGCCAAGGGTCTTCTCTCCATGCGCAGCAAAGGCGCGCGGACGATCGGACAGGACGAGGCGTCGTCGGTGGTCTACGGCATGCCGAAGGTCGCCTTTGACATCGGCGCCGTGGACAAGCAGGTGCCGCTGGAGAACATCCCGCAGGCGATTATCAGCGCTCTGTCCTAGTTTAAAACGGGATACAAAAAAACAGGCCGCCCACGGGGCGAACCTTATCGGGGACGCCGCCTTGGGTGTCCCGCTTTTTTTATGCCGCTTACAGCCGGACGCCGGCGATGTGCAGAAAACGCACCTTGACGTAGGCGTATGTATTCAGCGGCCTGTTGTCGCTGTCTGCGGTATGGGCGGCGATCAGGATATTGTCCGGGCGCGGCGCCGGGCCCGTGCTGACGATAACCGGCGAATGATGGAACCGGACGCCGTCAAAGGACAGCTGCACAAGGTCCCCCGGCTCCACGCTTTCAATCCCGGTTTCCACGGCAAAGGGGCCCGGGTCCTCGGCGGACCGCACAAGGAAGTTGCGCAGGAATTCGACGCCGGTCCAGGAGGGCGACTTGCTGTTGGCATTTCTGTAATACCAGCCCGTCACGGGGCGGTAATTCATCACCCCCGCGCCGGCGAAAATGCATTGGGAGGCAAAGTTTGTGCAATCGCCCCCCAGCCTGTCGTAATTGTAGAAGGCGGGATTTCTGGAGTAGGCCCAGCGGTGGGCGTATTCAACGGCCTTCCGGCGGTTGTACGGGCGGATGCTCCCTGGCATGACACCACTCCTTTCCGCGGCAGCCCATTCTATGCGCTTTCCGCGGGCGTCTTGTTTTGGCGCGCCGGATGATATACAATATACGCAGTAACTACCGGAGGTGTGCCCATGAACACGGCTGAAACCGCCCGGCTTCTGTCCTCGCATTTTAAGGTCTGGCAGCACCTGACCAAGGCCGATCAGGACAGCATGGTAGAGCATACGACCCTGATGCGGTATCCCAAGGGGACATGTATCCACAACGGCGATAACGACTGCAAGGGGCTCCTGCTGATTATCAGCGGCATGCTCCGGGTCTACATGCTGTCGGAAAACGGCAAGGATATCACCCTGTACCGCCTGGGTCCGGGCGACATGTGTATTCTCTCCGCATCCTGCGTCCTGTCCGAAATCACCTTTGACGTCCACATCGACGCGGAAAAGGACACCGAGCTGCTCTTAACCAGCGCGCCCTTTTTCCAGTCCCTCGTGGAGCGGAACATCTACGCCGAGTGCTTTGCCTACAAGCTGGCGGCGGACAGGTTTTCAGACATCATGTGGGCCATGCAGCAAATACTGTTTATGAGCATGGACAAACGGCTGGCCATTTTCCTCTGGGATGAGCTGTCGAAATCCAGCGACGATACCATCCGCCTGACCCATGAGCAGGTGGCGCGGGACGTGGGTAGCGCCCGGGAGGTTGTCAGCCGGATGCTGAAGCATTTTTCCTCCGAGGGGATTGTGGAACTCTCCCGCGGCGGCATCAAAATCATCGACAAGCAAAAGCTGCGGAAGCTGACGGCGTGAGACGAGGCGCGCTTTTAAGACGCATAGCCACACTCCCTCAAGAGGGAACTCCCTCCGTCATTTGCTGCGCAAATGCCACCTCCCTCGAGAGGGAGGCAAGAGGACGAGGTGTGTTGTGCGCGTAGGGGCAGCCCTATGTGGCTGCCCGGGTCCCCTGGCAGCGCGCTGAGGTCAAAGCGCCGTCAGGTGTTAGCCCGATATAGGCATAGCAAAAAGCGGCGGCGAGACTAGCTCGCCGCCGTTTCATTCTATTAGACACATATACGTTGATAGCAGACACAAAGATGAGGTTTCAGAGTCCTGCGCCGGCAGGGCTTTTTGTCATACTTCCAGCATCCTGACAATGTCCTCCTTCGGGCGTACGCCGACGGCGGTCCTGACGACCTTGCCGTCCTTGACGACGGCCAGGGTGGGGATGCTCATCACGTTAAAGGCTTGCGCCAGCTCCGGCTGTTCGTCCACATTGATCTTGCCCACCTTGGCCGACGTCACCTCCCGGGCTACCTCGTCCACCACGGGCGACACCATCCGGCAGGGGCCGCACCAGGCCGCCCAGAAATCCAGCAGGACGGGCTTGTCGGAATTTATAACCTCTGTTTCGAAATTGTCTTTTGTTATGGTAAGCGCCGACATGACAATCGCTCCTTTATCTGTTATTTGATTCTATTATATCCCTTACGGCGGTATTTTCTGTGAGCAAATCACATTTCCCGCCGGAGAAACGGCTTTGCTTCTTTTATTCTGCGCCCGTATGGGCAGACTATAAGCGTTACAATAACCCTGAAAGGAGCCACCAATGAAAGCAACTGTCGAACCCGGCTGCATCAGCTGCGGCCTGTGCGTTTCAACATGTCCCGAAGTCTTCCGTCTGGGGTCGGACGGCCTTGCCGAAGCCTACGCCGAGGTAACGGAAAACCTTTTGGAAACCGCGCAGGAAGCACGGGACGGATGCCCCGTCTCCGTTATCACCATCGAAGGCGCGTAAGCCAAACAGGCCGCTGTATTGACCGATTTTATGCCGGTCGATATGGCGGTTATTTTTTTGCCGCAGCGCCGGCCCATACCCGCCCGCCTTTAGATGCCGGGAAGTGACACATCGTTTCCGAGCTGAATACATTGTTACAAGGCGAGGTGAAATCTTTGAATGCCAGAGAATTATTTGCCAGAATGATCCGTTGTGAAGCGGAAGGCGAGGGTGATGCGGGTATGAGAGCCGTGGCAACCGTCATCATGAACCGCGTCCATGTCCCAAACGGAGAATACCTGAGAACGTGTCAGGGCGACCTGCAGCGCGTGCTGTCGCAGTTTTGCCAGTTCACCTGCTATAAAACCACAGTCTACGGCCAGCCGAATCCGCAGAACGTCTGGTCCATGACGCCGCGGCAGGAGGATTACGATATTGCCGACTGGGCGTTGGGCGGCGGCATCTACACGGGTGTCGGGAATCTGGCGCTATGGTATATGAACCCGTTTGTCCCCACCTGTCCGGACCCGTTCCCGTATAACGGCACCGGCTATTGGTTCACACGGGTGCATCAGCATTGCTTCTACAATCCCACGGCATTATATGCGCGCACATAAATTTAAAAAGGTGGTTCCGAAATGAACAAAAACAATCTCAACTGGACGGATAACAGAGTCCTGGGCGCCAGCGCCGCGCCAAAATCCCAGGAGGCGCCTGCATCGCGCCAGCAGACCGGCGTCTCCCCGGCGACATATCAGAACACGACAAGTACCGGCGTCTCCCCGGCGACATATCAGAACACGACAGGTACCGGCGTTTCTCCAGCTACATATCAGAACATGGCCAGTACCGGCGTCTCCCCGGCGACATATCAAAACATGAACAATACCGGCGTCTCCCCCGCCACTTACCAAAAGGATTCTGCCCAGCAACCCACGACCTGGCAGGATACGGGTGCCATGCCCTTTACCGGCGTGTCGCCCGCGCAGGAATCGTATGAGCCCATGCTGGGCAACGACACGCAGGGCTCGGTCACAAGAAACGGCGCCTATGCCCCCATGCCCATCACCGGCGAGCCTGGTCCGCCGTCGGTCATGGACCCCGGCTATATCCCCGCTTACCTGAGATCCCAGATCGGCAAGCGCGTGCGCGCCGAATTTGTCTTTACAAACCTCTATCTTGATAAAACGGGCATCCTCCGCGAAGTCGGCTTCAATTACTTTGTGCTGCAGGACCTTGCCACCAACGCCATGATCATGTGCGATCTCTACTCGGCCAGGTTTATCACATCCATTTAAATCAACACAGTACCCGACGTCACACCATGCGCCGGCATCCCCAACCGCAGACATTTCGCCGCGGTCTGGGGATGCGGCATTTTTTAGATGTAAAATATTGACAATTGACTGCGGGTGTATTATTGTAGGGTTGGTAATTATTTCCAACCCGGAAAGGGATGATATAGGACGTTCTGCATTTTGCTGGCATCCAGCCCCAGGAAAGCGCACCGGTTTGATTATTTTGACAGGGAGGGACATCATGTCGGAACCTAACATGAAAACCATGAGCCTGCGCAGGGATAAAGTCGGCATTGCCTTCGGCAGCTTCGGCTACAATCTGGGTTCGGCCGTTTTGATGACGTATCTCATGTACTTCCTCACGGACAACATGCTGATTTCAGCCGCGAGCGTATCGGTTATTCTGTTTGTGTCGCGCATTATTGACGCCTTCACCGATCTTTGGATGGGGTCCATGATGGACCGGACAAAGAGCAAAATGGGCAAAGCCCGCCCGTGGCTTCTGTGGATGGCCGCCCCGGCGGTTATCTCCATGGCGCTGCTGTTCGTTGTGCCGCCCCTTAACGAGACTGGCAGAACCATCTATGCTTTTATTACATACAACCTGGTGGCCTTCTTCTATCTCACGGCGCTGGCGCTCCCCATGAACGCGCTGGTCGCGCTGCTGACGTCGGAAACGAAGCACCGGCTCGTCCTAAGCCAGATCTTCGGTTTCTTTTCCACACTGGGCGCCGTTTTCGTCAACTTCTTCTCATCCCCCATCATGCAGGCGTTCGGCGGCGGCAGCATGGGCTATTTCTACTACTTTACCCTCATGGCCCTCATCGGCGTCGGCCTCATGCTCCTCTGCATGAAGCTCACCAAGGAGCGGGTGCAGGACGACCCGGAAAAGGCCGGTGAAAAAATGAAATTCCGCACGGGCGCCAAAGTGGTGGTCAGGAACAAATACTGGTGGAATGCTATGGGCATTTACCTGATGACGAGCCTTGTCCCCTCCTGCTGGGCCGCCACGGCGTATTACTGCATCTATTGGCTCGACGGCCAGGTGGATACGGGGCATCTGATGGCGCTGCTCTGGGGCGGCATCACCGCCGGCATTCTGCTGTTCGTCCCTGTCTCCAGAAAGGTCGGGAAGGCCAATTCCGCCGCCATAGGGCTTGCCATACAGGCAATAGGCTCGGTCCTTTTATGGCTTGCGCCCACCTCCATTCCCATGCTGTGGATATCCACGGTGTTCCGTTCCGTGGGGGTCGGCGGCCTGTCGGGCAACATGAACGCCATGATGGCCGATGTGGTTGATTACGGCGAATGGAAAAACGGCGTCCGGTGCGAGGGCTTAACCTACAGCGGCGCCAGCTTCGGGGCTAAAGTGGGCGCCGGTCTCGGCGGCGCCGTGGTGGCGGCGCTGCTGGCCTGGGGGAGTACATCCCCAACGCGGCAGTCCAGGCGCCTCGGGCGATGACCGCCATCAAGCTGGCCTTCGTCGGCGCGCCCTTTATCGGCTCCTGCCTGATTATCATCATGCTGCTGATGTTCCGGGTTGAAAAGCTGATACCGGCAATCAAAGCGGATTTGGAAGAGCGGCGCAAAAGGGCGTCCGCCTGACAAGATAAAAAAGAGAAAGCTGCCCATATCCTGCGCCTAATTGGTACAGGATATGGGCAGCTTTTTTGTGCGCTTTTACTTGCTGTAATTGATGCGGGACTGCTTGTAGAGCTCTTCGCGGAACGCCGGCGTCATATACTTCATGCCGTTAAAGTTGAAGAAGGACGGCTTATCCGGACGGCAGAACTTGTCGGCGTACTCTCTGGCTCTTCTCCTCTGCTCCTCCTCGGAGGTCGTCGCGGGGTCAAAGGGCTCCGGAATGACGCCCACAAGAATCTTGTCGCCGTACAGCTCGTAGATCTTGTGCGTGTCGTTCATCGGCTGGCCGCCCCAGGCATCCCAGCCGGCCTTGATCATGTTGGGCACCTGCTTGAGGAGCTGGCCGCAGCTGTGCAGCTCGCAGAACTTGCCCTTGGAGTGCAGGAAATCGGTGACCCTTTTCATGTAGGGCACGATCATCTCTTCCACCACGTCGGGGGAGAAGAAGGTCTCCTTCTGGCTGCCCCAGTCGTCATGGATGTAGAAGCCGTCGATACCCGGGAAGTAGGTGATGAACTTGTCAAAGATGCGGATGTAGAGCTCCGTCAGCTTGTCGAAGAACTCGTGCACCGCCGGCTGCTGGTCCTCGTCAAAGATGGCCATGATCGCGTTTTCAAAGTCCATGAAGGAGATCAGCCGCTCATAGAAACCGGTCTGGAACCAGCACTGGTTGAAGGTGTCGCCGGCGAGATAACTCTCGTTCTCCTTGGCGCTGCCTTCCCAATCCCACGAGTCGATGTCCGGCCAAACGACCTTTTTCAGCAGCTCGTCGGCATCCTCGGCGAAGGGCTTGCCGGGGCGGACCATGGAGCCGCCCACCTGGGCCACATACTCCCATTCGATGCCGAACATGTCCTTGCCGCCGCCCTTGTTGGGGTCGAAGGGCGTGGCCTCGAAAACGAAAGCGCGGGCAACGTTGTCGGGCAGTACGCGGGGGGTAAAGGTCTTTACCTCGACGTTGCCGAGCATCTGCCAGTAGGGCTTGCGCGAAAGCGCCAGTTTGCCGTGCTCCTTTAGCGTGATGGGCGTCTTGAAGTGCTTAAAGCCATGGGGCATAACGGGCTCCATCGGCGGCATCTCGAAGACAACCTCAAGCTCCTTTGGATCAAACTTTGGAATCGACATATCTTATCCTCCATTATCCCGCGCGGACGCGGCGCGTGTTTATTTGCTGTAGTTGATGCGTGACTGCTTGTAGAGCTCTTCCCGGAAGGCGGGCGTCAGCACGCTGGTGGCGTAGAGGTTGAGCAGCGACGGCTTGTCGGGCCGGCAGAACTTGTCGGCGTATTCGCGGGCCAGTCTTCTCTGCTCTTCCTCGGAGGTCGTCGCGGGGTCGAAGGGTTCGGGCGCGACGCCGATGAGAAGCTGGTCGCCGTACAGTTCATATTCCTTATGGGTATCGTTCATCAGCTGGGGATGCCAGGAATCCCAGCCGGCCTTGATGATGTTGGGCACCTGCTTCATCAGCTGGCCGCAGCTGTGCAGCTCGCAGAACTTGCCTTTGGAGTGCAGGTAGTCGGTGACTCTTCTCATGTAGGGCACGATCATTTCCTCGGCGATGGCCGGCGAGAAGAAGGTCTCCTTCTGGCTGCCCCAGTCGTCATGGATGCAGAAGCCGTCGATACCCGGGAAGTATTCGAGATACTTCTCGAAAATCCGGATATACAGATCCGTCAGCTTGTCAAAGAATTCCTTGACGTCGTCCTGGGAGTCCTCGTCAAAGATGGCCATGACCGCGCCCTCAAAGTCCATAAAGGAGATCAGGCGCTCGTACCAGCCGTTTAAGAACCAGCAGATATTAAACACATCGCTCCTGAAATAGTTCTCGTTGGCCTTGGCGCAGCCTTCCCAGTCCCACTTGTCAATGTCCGGCCAGACAACCTTTTCCTTGATCTCGCTGGCGTCCTCGATAAAAGGCTTGCCCGGGCGGACCATGGAGCCGCCAACCTGGGGTATGTATTCCCAGTCGATACCGAACATATCGATACCGCCGGTGGGCGGCGTGTGGGTGCCGTCGTAAACGAAGCCGCGTGCGATATTGTCCGGGTTGCATTTCGGGGAAAACATGGACATCTCCGTGGTGGAGGTGATCTGCCAGATCGGCTGGCGCTTGAACGCCGCGGTATAGGCTTCCTTCGGCGTTACCGGATAGTTGTAGACAAGCGTTTCCGGCCCGCCCATAAAGCCGGGGAACCGCGCGACGACCTCAAGCTCCTTGGGGTCGAACTTTGGAATTGCCATTAATTTCTTCCTCCCTGATTTGTAAAATGCCTGATGCATTATTACACCCGCGCACTCGGCTTCTACGCCTTTTATGCGCATGATGACAGTTATAACATAGTATACAGGCTGTCCGTCCAAAAATCAAACCCATTCATGATGAATTATGGTACTATGATACTTAATTTTTTAGGAAAATCTTACGATAACGCCCGTATCTCAAATGGCATTTTGCCATAACCATTGCCAAAAAGCACCGGTTGACCCATGGTTTGCCCGCCGATATGCCCGGCATAAATGCTTGAAAAGCAACAATACTATGTTTGCATCATACACCAGTCGCAACCGTGAGGAGGCAGACCTTGGATAACAATAAAAACAGGCGGCGCGACCGCCACAAATCCAATCCCGAGCTGCGGAAAATGAAGCCCCGGGAAAACGCGGACGTCGGCATCATCGACGGGAACAAAACCGGCGTCCACGGCGGCAAGCATGAGAAAAACTAGCGCCGCCGGGGCGGTGAAATGGAGGTTAGATAATGGAAACGATGCTGCTCAGCGTTGCCAATATGCAAAATAAGGCCAACAAAACGGAAATCAAAAACGCCCTGCGGAAAATCGAGGGCGTCAGCGAGGTCGGCGTCAACCTGACCAGCGGCACGATTAAAGTGGATTATAATGCTCCCGCAACGGAGATGAAAATCAAAAACTGCATTGAAAATTCCGGTTTTGAAATCGTCTATGAGTGATTTCGGCTGACCAGATGCCGCTTTGTCATTCCCGCGCCGGCGGGAATGACGCGCTTTCAGACCAGCTGCCGGATCTCCTCTTCCCTGCCGAACAGCGCGCAGCCGCCCGAATGCTCGCCCTGCAGGAATCCGCCCAATGCGAGCTTGTGAAACAGCGGCGAACCCAGCGCGTCCTTCAGCGTCCCGGTTTTCAGGCTGGTGTCGGTAAATGGGGAAAAGGGGCACGGCTCGGCGTCTCCCGTGGGGCTGATGTGGAAAAAGCCCCGCCCCGCGGCCAGGCACCCGCCCAGCGCCGCCTCGTCTCCTGGGAAGGCGATGAACAGCATGCCGTCAAAGGCTTCCCGCAAGGCGTCCTGCCGCCGGGCAAGTATTTCCCTGTCCCCGGCGTCGGGCGCCGCGGCCGCGGCTGTCGGGGATACGGGGACATACTCTACATAAAAGACAATCCGGCATCCACGAGCGGCCAGCGCGCGGATATAGTCCGGCGAGGTGACCTCTATGAGATTCTCCTTTGTGACGGTGATGGACGCGCCGAACAGTATCCCCTTCTTATAAAGCGCCTCCATAGCCGCTGTTACCCTGGCGTAAACGCCGTCGCCCCGGCGCCGGTCGGTGCTGGCCGCGTCGCCCTCCAGGCTGAGTATGGGCACAAGATTGCGGTTCCGGTCGAAGAGCTCTATATAGTCCTCGTCGAACATCGTGCCGTTTGTAAAAACGGGGAATAGGATATCCTCAATCTCCGCCGCCGCCTCTATCACACCCCGGCGCATCAGCGGCTCGCCGCCGGCCAGCAGGATAAACGAAATGCCCAGCGCCTGCGCCTCGCGGAAAATGCGCGCCCAGTCCCCGTCATCCAGCTGGCTCTTGCAGGCCGCGTCACCCACCGTCTTGCCGGCTCTGGCGTAACAGCCGGCGCAGTACAGGTTGCACTGGGACGAAATGCTGGCAATCAGAAACGGCGGGATATGGCGCCCCGCCGCCTCCGACTGCTGCCGCTGTTTTGCCGCCTTCCGGGCGGCC
>JAJUHI010000002.1 GCA_029267955.1 Sporobacter termitidis
CCATCCTCTCTCTTCTGCCTCGTCCCTGCATGCTTGTCCTTTTTCATGCTTGACCTTATAATTATCTCTCAATTCGCTCTGCTGTCAATCTTATCATCAACTTTGTCAGTTTTCCGGAGTTGACAAAACTCCTTGGCAACCAAAGCAGGGCGTCCATTTCGATGGGGTTTTCCATATCATTTGCCGTGAATCCTATTTTATAGCAGTCTCTTTTTTGTGTCAATTACCAAGTTTTTTTCCGTCTCAATCAGTGCTTTTAAATCAATAGTATATCTGATATAATAAAAAAAGCAAATCTATTGTCAATTTTGTTGAAAGAGAATGGCCATGAGCAGCTGGAAAAACGATTACAACAGCAGTAATTCCCAAAATGACATAATGTCCTGGATCGTGGTTGTCATCTGCCTGGTCAGCCCCCTGTGGCCGCTCGGGCTTTTTCTGCTCCTGCGTAAAATTCGTTTCGGCAAACAGCGCGCCGGCGGCGGTTCCGGCACGCAAAACGCCTGGGGAAATACCGCCTGGCAGCAGCCTGTTTCCAACAGGCCCCAGCAGCCGCGCCAGGCCCCGCAGCAGCCTGCGCGCCCCGGGCAGGGGCAGAGCCCGCGGCAGGCTTCCGGAACGTATCACGGCGCCGTACAGACGCCTTTAAATGCCCGGCAGGCGCCCCAGGGCCGGCAGAGCAAAAATAACAGGGACCGGGACGGGGCGGCCGACAAAAAACAGATGTTCGGGAAAGGTCTTGCCGTTATCATGACGCTGTCGGCCATCCTGCTGGGTCTTGCGGGCGTCGTGCTGCTGTCTGCCGGCGCCGGCTCGGCCGCCGTGGCCGGGCTCAACGGCTCGAACCTCAGCATGTCCATCATCGGCGGCTTCTCCCTGCTGGGCAGCCTGATTTCTGCCATTACACGGGGCTTTGTCGTCAAACGCGGCCGCCGTTTTCAGAAGTACGCGGCTGTCGTGGGCAGCCGCCGCGTGATGGCCATCGACGATATCGCCAAGATTGTGGGCGAGCCGCCCGAAAAAACGCAAAAATACCTGCAGATGATGATCGACGCGGGCATCTTCGGCCCTTCCGCCTACATTGACAACAATCTTGACAGCCTCGTCCTCTCCTTTGAGGACGCCGAAGAGGCGCTGAAGGAAAAACGGGGCAGGGAGGAGACCGCCGCGTCCGCCGGCAGCGACAACCCCTATGTCGCCGTCGTCAACGAGCTGCACATGCTCCGCACCGGCACATTGGACCCGAACATTTACGGCAAAATCCAGCGGATTGAAGACGTCACCGTCAAGATATTCCGGCTGGTGGAGGAAAAGCCGGAAAAGGCCCCCCAGCTCCGCCGCTTTATGAATTACTATCTGCCGACGACGCTCAAGCTGCTGCATTCCTACAATACCCTTGAAAAGCAGGGCGTTGCCGGGGAGAACATCAGCGCGGCGAAAAATGATATCGCCCGCATTCTGGACACGCTGGCGGAGGGGTTTGAACAGCAACTTGACAAACTGTTCAGTTCCGACAAGCTGGATATTTCCGCCGACATTGACGTGCTGGAAAACCTCATGCGTCAAGACGGCCTGACGGACGACGGCATGATGATGCGGACATCGGGCGGCGGCGGTTTTTAACCCCTGTAGGGCGGTATTGGGCGTTTAAGCCGTTACTTTAAAAGCATATACAAAATGCCGTAGATGACGGAAAAGGTGATGCCGAAAACGATCACAGGCCCTGCTATGACAAACATTTTGGCGCTCATGCCCATAATGATGCCCTCGCTTTTAAATTCCAGCGCCGGCGCCGCCACGGAGTTTGCAAAGCCGGTGATCGGCACCAGGGTCCCCGCGCCGGCGAATTTGGCGAGGTTGTCGTATATCTTCAGACCTGTCAGCAGCGCGCCGATAAAGACCAGGACAATGGACGTGGCGGTTGCGGCGTTTTCCTTCGGCAGCCCGGCGCCGGTAAAGCCGTTGAGGATGGCCTGGCCGATGCAGCAGATAATCCCGCCGGAGACGAAGGCCTTGAGCATGTTCGTCCAGATCGGCGATTTCGGCGACTTTTTCTCCACGTACCGGCTGTATTCATCCTTTGACATTTTCATTGGGGTTCCCTCCAGTAGGGTAATACGTCATCGATTGCTTCGGTTTTAGAATGGCCTGCCGGCTTTTGATTATTCCTGAAATGCAAATAAAACGGAGAGCAGCCAAGCGCCTTTAAAGGCGCGCAGCGTGCTCTCCGCATTTTATTGCTTGAAATAGAAAATGTATCTGTGGGTGTCAGACCAGCTCAATGACGGCCATTTCGGCGGCGTCGCCGCGGCGCGGGCCGGTGCGCGTAATGCGCGTGTAGCCGCCGTTGCGCTCGGCATACTTCGGCGCAAGTTCCTTGAAAACCTTTGTCATGACATCCTCCCTGGTGAGAAAGGACATGGCCTGACGCCGGGCCGCCAGGGTGTTCTTCTTGCCAAGGGTGATCATTTTCTCGGCCAGCGGCGCAATCTCCTTCGCGCGCGTGACAGTGGTCTCCATGTTCCCGCGATCCAGGAAATCCGTAACCTGCTGTCTGAGCATCGCGATGCGCTGATCTGTCGGCTTGCCGAGCTTGCGAATACCAGGCATTTTATTTGCCTCCTTAACTCAGAGTAAAAAATCAGTTGTTGTCATCACTGTGGAGCGAAAGCCCCATCATCGCCAGCTTGTGGACGACTTCCTCAAGCGATTTGCGCCCGAGATTTCTGACCTTTATCATTTCTTCCTCGGTCTTGGAAATGAGATCCTCAACCGTGTTGATGTTCGCGCGCTTGAGGCAGTTAAAGCTCCGGACAGACAGATCCAGCTCTTCGATGGTCATCTCAAGCACCTTGTCTCTTTGCGTCTCGGCCTTCTCAACAACGGTGGACTTGCTGCTGATGGACTCCGAAAGGTCCGTAAAGAGCGTGAAATGGTCGCAGAGGATTTTTGCGCCCAGAGAAACGGCGTCTCTGGCCGAGATGGTTTTATCGGTCCACACTTCCAGCGTCAGCTTGTCAAAGTCCGTCATGTTGCCCACGCGGGTATTCTCGACGGTATAATTGACCTTCAGCACCGGGGTGTATATCGAGTCGATGGGTATCACGCCGATAATGGGCTGCTGCAGCTTGTTGCGTTCAGCCGATACGTAGCCCCGGCCGTGTCCGATCGTCATTTCGATGTTCAGCGTCGCGTCCGCGCTGAGGGTTGCGATGTGGAGCTCCGGGTTTAGGATCTCCACCTCGCTGTCGGGCTTGATGTCGCCGGCGGTGACTTCACCCTCGCCGGAGGCTTCTATATAAATCGTTTTCGTGCGCTGGGTATGAAGCCGCGCAATAATTTGTTTGATGTTCAGGATGATTTCAGTGACATCTTCCTTGACTCCCGGAATAGTTGAAAACTCATGCTGTACTCCGGCAATTTTAACGGATGTGACCGCAGTCCCGGGAAGAGAGGACAAAAGTATCCTGCGTAGAGAGTTGCCTAAGGTCGTTCCGTAACCACGCTCCAGAGGTTCGACAATGTATTTGCCGTAAGAGTCGTCACCGGGCGTTTCTATGCATTCGATACGGGGTCTCTCTATTTCTACCATATATACCCTCCTTCAATGATGGCGCCATAAACGCCGCTTGTAGTCAGCTATCCAATAATGAGGGCTTGATATTACTTCGAATAGAGCTCAACGATCAGCTGCTCTGTAATCGGCAGGTCGATCTCATCTCTTGTCGGAGCGGCGACAACCTTCGCACTCAAGGAGGCAGCGTCATACTCAAGCCACTTCGGCGGCTGACGGAAGGAATTGGCCTCGATGACGGATTTGAATTTCTCAAGATTCCGGCTTTGCTCCTTAAGCGCGATGACCATGCCGGGCTTCACCAGGAAGGACGGGATGTTGACCTTCCGGCCGTTGACGGTGAAATGCCCGTGCAGCACAAGCTGCCTGGCCTCGGCGCGGCTCATGGCAAAGCCAAGCCTGTACACTGTATTGTCAAGGCGCCGCTCTAAGAGGGAAAGCAGATTTTCACCGGTCTTGCCCTGCATTTTCCTTGCCATTTCGAAGTAACTTCTAAACTGGCTCTCAAGGACGCCGTAATATCTCTTTGCTTTTTGTTTTTCGCGCAGCTGCGTGCCGTATTCGGAGGCCTTCGCCCTGCCCTGGCCGTGCTGACCGGGCGCATAGGTGCGGCGATCGACGGCGCATTTTTCCGTGTAGCATCTGTCGCCCTTCAGGAAGAGCTTCTGGCCTTCCCTGCGGCAAAGACGGCAGACTGCATCGGTATATCTTGCCATAATCTGTTACCTCCTTAAACTCTGCGTCTCTTCGGCGGACGGCAGCCGTTGTGAGGAATAGGCGTCACGTCTTTAATCATCGTGACCTCCAGTCCCGCCGACTGCAGTGCGCGAATTGCAGCTTCACGGCCGGAACCGGGCCCTTTGACAAAGACTTCCACGGTTTTCAGCCCATGCTCCATCGCCGCCTTCGCCGCCGCTTCGGCAGCCGTCTGCGCGGCAAAAGGCGTGGACTTTCTGCTGCCCCTGAACCCCATGCCGCCGGCCGAAGCCCAGGACAGCGCGTTGCCGCTGGTGTCAGTGATGGTGACCATGGTGTTGTTGAAGGACGAGCTGATATGAACCGCGCCCTTTTCGATATTTTTGCGCTCGCGGCGCCTCTTGATTACTTTTTTGCCCTTAGCGGGTGCTGCCATTATTAAGCCCCTCCCTTACTTCTTCTTATTGGCGATCGTGCGCTTGGGACCCTTACGGGTACGAGCGTTTGTCTTGCTTCTCTGTCCGCGCACGGGAAGGCCCTTTCTGTGGCGCATGCCGCGATAGCAGCCAATCTCCGTCAGCCGCTTGATATCCAGAGCAACGGTGCGCCGGAGGTCGCCTTCGACCACATAATTCTTGTCAATGACCTCACGAAGGGCCGCTTCTTCCGCCTCGGTGAGATCCTTGACTCTTGTGTCGGGATTGATACCGGTCGCCTCAAGGATCTTCTTTGCGCGCGTCCTGCCGATACCGTAGACGTACGTCAGGCCGATTTCGATTCTTTTATCCTTGGGCAGGTCAACACCGGAAATACGTGCCATACTTTTTAATCATTCCTTTCAATCAGATGGGGTATCGGCAGCTAACCCTGTCTCTGCTTGTGTTTGGGGTTGTCGCAGATTACCATGACTTTGCCCTTGCGCCTGATGACTTTGCACTTTTCGCACATGGGCTTAACGGACGGTCTTACTTTCATATGAAACATCCATTTCTCCGGCGAAAAGTATACTCCGCGCGGCGCCTGTCATTTCTCGCCGGTGAAATGACAGGATGGTGTTTGTGTCCGCCGCTGCTGTTTTCATATATGTGGCTGGCTATTTGCTTCGCCATGTAATTCTGCCCCGGGTTAAGTCATATGGAGACATCTGAACGGTCACCTTGTCGCCCGGCAGGATACGGATGAAATTCATACGGAGCTTTCCGGAGATATGCGCCAGTATGGTGTGTCCGTTTCCGATATCCACATGGAACATGGTGTTGGGCAGAGATTCTACAACCGTGCCTTCAAGTTCAATCATGTCATCCTTTGCCAATTTACATACCTCCTTTTTCTCCAGAATATTTTGACACGTATTCAGCCAGTGCACGTCGGATCTCACTGTTGGTCACCTTATCGCCGGCGCGTATTTTCTCCGCGGTCCGGCAGTCATGCCTGGCTTCCAGCCTGATATGCTTGAGCTTCTTGCGCTTCGGCTTTTCAGTGCGGCGTACCTTGCCGTCACATAGGAGCGCATAGGAGTCGTCTGTGTCCAGGACAAAAAAGATTTTGCCCTTGTCTCTGCCGTTGAGGGAGATAACTATATCGGATCTGCCTATGTCCATAACCCTAATCTCCTGACGGGGCCCCATCCTCCATCGAGGTTTTATCCCCCGCGAAGGTGAGTATCTCAGGAGCCCCCTCCGTAATGAGTATGGTATTTTCATAGTGAGCCGACAATGTGCCGTCCAGTGTCACAACGGTCCAGTTGTCGTCGAGGACCCGGATGGCGGCGCCGCCGGCATTCACCATCGGCTCGATTGCCAGCGTCATACCCCTGACAAGCCGCACGCCCCGCCCGGGACTTCCGAAATTGGGGACCTCGGGCGGCTCGTGCATATTGGCCCCGATCCCGTGGCCCACATAATCCCTTACGACGGAAAAGCCGTGTTGTTCCACATACCGTTGGATGGCGTGGGAGATGTCAGAGATCCGATAGCCTTCGCGGGCGTATTTGATACCCTCAAAAAAGCTCTGCTTGGTAACGGCGATCAGCCGCCGCATCTCCTCCGTGCCGCGGCCCACAATAAAGGTCGCGGCGCAATCGCCCACATATCCGTCTTTCGTCACCCCGACGTCGATGCTGACCAGGTCGCCGTCCCGAAGGGGCCGGTCGTTCGGAATCCCGTGGATGACCTGATCGTTGACCGAGGCGCAGATGCTTGCGGGAAAACCGTTGTAGCCCAGAAACGTGGGGGTTGCCCCCTGGGAAATGATGAAATTGTGCACTGCCGTATCGATCTGCTTGGTCGTCACGCCGCCGGCCGTCACCATATCCCCTGCTAAAGCACGGGCAGCCGCGGCAATTTTTCCGGCGCGGCGCATGAGTTCCGCTTCTCTAACCGACTTGAGCTTTATCATTTTTAATCCCCAGGGCCTCGAAGATGGCCATCGTTGTCTCCTCAATGGTCGGCTGGTTGTTGACGGTGATGAGCTGTCCAAGGGACAGGTAGTACGCTTTGAGCGGCTCCGTCTCCTCATGAAACACCTTCAGGCGGCGCTTCACGGTCTCGGGCTCGTCATCCTTCCGGATTGTCAGAGCACCGCCGCAGCTGTCACAGATGCCCGGCTTGTGCGGCGGCGCCGACACGATGTGGTAGGTGGCGCCGCAGGAGGCGCAGGTGCGCCTGCCCGTCATCCGCTTGCCGATCTCGTCATCCGATATTTCAATGGAGAGCGCGGTATCTATTTCGATGCCCGCCTTCTCCAGCGCCTCAGCCTGCTTGAGGGTCCTGGGCATACCGTCAAGGATATAGCCGTTTTTGCAGTCAGGCTCCTTCAGCCGATCTCTGATAATGCTCAGGACCAAATCGTCCGGCACAAGCCCTCCCGAATCGATAACCGCTTTCACCTTGAGACCGACAGGCGTACCGTTTTTCACGGCGGCTCTCAGGAGATCTCCGGTAGAAATCGTCGGGAGCGAGAGTCTGTTGCTGAGTATTTTGGCCTGCGTGCCTTTCCCTGCTCCGGGCGCGCCCAGTAGAACCAGTTTCATTTTAAGCTCCTCCTATTCGAGGAAGCCCTTGTAGTGCCGCATGAGCATCTGCGCTTCCAGTTGCTTGATCGTATCCAGCGCGACGCCGACAACGATGATGACCGATGTGCCGCCGAAGGATATGCCGGCCTTTGTATACTCGGGCATAAACCGGCTGACAATGATGGGCGCCAGCGCAATGATCGCCAGGTACAGCGCGCCGAAGAAGGTAATCTTCGTCAGCACCTTCTGGATAAACTCGCTTGTCGCCTTTCCGGGCCGGAAGCCCGGGATGAACCCGCCGTTCTTCTTGAGGTTGTTGGCAACCTCGATGGGGTTGAACTGAACGGTGGAGTAGAAATAAGCAAAGAACAAAATGAGCAGGAAGTAGATGACCGCATAGGTGACGGAGTTGGTGTCAAAGGCCTTGACAAACCAGCTGTTCGACCACTTGGGCACAAAGGAGGCAACCGTCGCGGGCAGGGATGCGATGGACTGCGCGAAGATAATCGGCATAACGCCCGACATGTTGACCTTCATCGGCAGATGGGTCGACTGTCCGCCGTACATCTTACGGCCCACAACACGCTTTGCGTACTGCACCGGGATGCGCCGCTCGGCCTGCGTCACGAGAACGATCAGTACCACCATTGCCAGGGCGCCGATCAGCAGCAGGGCCTGAGCCCACCACTGGGACTGGCCGTCCTGGACTTCCCGTATGGAGGTGGCCAGCTGGGTCGGGAAACGGGAGACGATGCTCACAAAGAGGATCATGGAGATGCCGTTTCCGATGCCGAATTCCGTGATCTGCTCGCCCATCCACATGAGCAGGCAGCTGCCCGCGGTGAAAGAGGCAATGATCACGATGGCCGGCCAGACGCCGGTATCCACCAGCATACCGTTGTTTTTGATAAGGATATAATAGCTGAAGCCCATGATCAGACCGATGAGAAGCGTGGAGTAGCGGGTGATGCTGGCAAGCTTCTTCTTGCCCTCCTCGCCGCCTTCCTTCTGCAGTCGCTCCAGCGCGGGGATTGCGATGGTTAAAAGCTGAATGATAATAGATGCGTTAATATACGGTTGAATGGACAGAGCGAAGATGGTCGCCCTGGAGAACGCGCTGCCCGACATGACGTTATACAGGCCGAGGACCGTATTCTGCAGGTTGCTGAAATACGTCGCCAGCTTTCCAACGTCCACGTAGGGCACGGGAACGGCATTGCCCAGACGATACAGCAGCAGGATAAACAGCATGAAGACAAGCTTTTTCCTGAGGTCGTCTATTTTCCACGCGTTTCGTATAGTTTCAAGCACCTAAACCACCTCGGCCTTTCCGCCGGCCGATTCGATCTTTTGCTTTGCCGACTCGGAGAACGCAGCGGCCTTGACCGTCAGTTTTTTTGTGAGGTTGCCATTGCCGAGAATCTTAACGCCGTAGGGGCATTTTGAAATGATCCCGGAGGAGAGAAGCTCCTCTGCGCCCACCGTCGCGCCGTCATCGAAGGCCTGGAGGGCCGAAACGTTAACAGCCGTCAAGGGCTTTGCGAATATGTTGTTGAAACCCCTTTTCGGGACGCGGCGAACCAGAGGCATCTGGCCGCCTTCAAACCCGACCCGGACGCCGCCGCCGGAACGCGCCTTCTGGCCTTTATGGCCGCGGCCGGCGGTTTTTCCGTTGCCGCTGCCGGGACCTCTGCCTTTGCGCTTGCCGACCTTGGTCGACCCTTTGGCGGGAGAGAGATCGTGTAAATACATACCCTGGGCCTCCTTATTCTTCAGTTACGGAGACGAGATAGCTGATGCGCGCAATCTTGCCTCTTGTCTGCGGATTATCGGGCTGCACGGTCTCGCTGCCGATCTTTTTCAGTCCCAAGGACTTGGCGGTTGCGACATGGCTTTCAAGTCTGCCGCTTAAGCTTTTAACAAGCTTAATTTTTAAGTTTGCCATTGTTGTGCCCCCTAACCCTGGATTTCTTCCACGCTTTTTCCTCTGGTCTTGGCAACCTGAGCGGCATCGCGCAGTGATTTAAGGCCGACCATTGTCGCGGCGACGACATTCTGAGGATTGTTTGAGCGCAGGCATTTTGTTCTGATATCGCTGATACCGGCCGCTTCCACGACAGCGCGGACAGCGCCGCCGGCGATAACGCCCGTACCGGCCGGGGCCGGTTTCAGCAGCACACGCCCGGCGCCGAAAGCGCCGATAACCTCGTGAGGAATCGTGGACCCCGACAGGGTAATCGTTACGATGTTCTTTTTGGCATCCTCGATGCCCTTACGGATGGCTTCGGAAACCTCACCCGCTTTGCCGAGGCCGAAGCCGACGCGCCCCTTGCCGTCGCCGACGACGCAGAGGGCCGAAAACTTGAAGATACGTCCGCCCTTTACCGTTTTGGACACGCGGTTCAAGGAAACGACTTTCTCCATAAACTCAGACTGAGCTTCTTCTTTTCTGTTTTCTCTTCTGTTGCTTGAATAAGCCATGTTGTTTCCTCCCCCCGTTAAAAGATCAGACCGCCCTCGCGGGCCCCGTCTGCAAGTTCTTTGACACGTCCATGGTAGATATATCCGCCACGGTCGAAGACGACGTTTTCAATACCCTTGGCTTTCGCCCTCTCGGCAATCATCAGGCCGACCTTACGCGCGCCTTCCTTGTTGCCGCCGGAACCCTCGAAGCCTTTTTCAACCGAGGATGCCGAGCAGATGGTGGTCATGTTCACATCGTCAATAATCTGCGCGTATATGTGCTTCTCGCTGCGGAACACATTGAGCCTGGGGCGCTCGGGCGTGCCCGAGATCCGGCTTCTGACTCTCTTGTGGCGCTTTAAGCGCTGCGCTTTCGTATCCGGTCTTTTAATCATTTAGGCACACCTCCCTTTACTTTTTGGCGCCGGTCTTGCCTTCTTTGCGGCGAATGACCTCGTCGGAATATTTGATACCCTTGCCCTTGTACGGCTCGGGCGGTCTCTTTTTGCGGACGTCGGCGGCAAACTGGCCGACAGCCTGCTTGTCAATGCCGGTGATGATAATCTTGTTGGGCGACGGGACCTCGATTTTGATGTCCTTCGTCTCTTCCACAACGACCTGGTGGGAATAGCCCAGGTTCATCACCAGCTTGTTGCCTTCTTTGGACGCTCTGTAGCCGACGCCGTTGACGTCGAGCTCCTTTTTAAAGCCCTCGGTCACGCCGGTGATCATGTTGGCCACAAGGGTTCTGGACAGGCCGTGAAGCGCCCGGTGGGCCTGGATGTCGGACGCGCGCGTGAGCAGAACGGCGCCGTTATCCACGGTGACCTTGATATTCGGATTAATCGCTGTTTCCAGCGTCCCCTTCGGCCCTTTAACGGTGACGACATTGGCATCGGAAACCTTGACCTCAACGCCTTTGGGGATGGCAACAGGGGTTCTACCAATTCTCGACATAAGCTTAATTCTCCCCCTTACCAGACAAACGCAAGGACCTCGCCGCCGACATGGGCCGCTCTGGCTTTCTTGTCGGTCATGACGCCCTTGGATGTTGAAATAATGGCAATGCCAAGCCCTTTGAGAACCTGCGGGAGCTCATCCGCGCCGGCGTACATGCGCAGGCCGGGCTTCGACACGCGGCGCAGGCCGGTGATGGCTTTCTCGTTGCCGTTGTATTTTAAGGTGATTTTAATGACGCCCTGCGCGCCGTCGTTGACAATCTGATAGTTTTTGATATAGCCTTCCTCGAGCAGGATCTCGGCAATGGCCTTTTTGATGTTGGAGGCCGGTATGTCGACGGTGGCGTGTTTAGCAGCGCTGGCATTACGGATACGCGTGAGCATATCGGCAATCGGATCTGTGATCTGCATATATTTTCCTCCTCATTAGAGTTACAGACAAATCGGCTTGGGCCGTTTGCGGCCTTATGCCGCTGGTCTGTTTTCGTGGCGAGGTTTCTGCCATGGCGCGGCAGACCTTTCGCCATCGGTTGGCGCAGCTTTACCAGGACGCTTTCTTGACACCCGGGATCTGGCCCTTGTAGGCAAGATTCCTAAAGCATATTCTGCAAATGCCGAAGTCTCTCAGGTATGCATGCGGACGGCCGCAGATTTTGCAGCGGTTGTAACGCCGCGTGGAGAACTTGGGCTCCCTCTGCTGTTTTAAAATCATCGATTTTTTAGCCATACATCTTCTCCTTCATTCTTACGCCTGAACAAACGGCGCGCCCAGGAGCGACAGCAGCTCTCTGGCCTCTTCGTCGGTTTTCGCCGTCGTGCAGATTGCGATGTCCATACCGCGGATCTTCTCAATCTTGTCGTAGTCGATTTCCGGGAAGATAAGCTGTTCCTTGACGCCAAGGGCGTAGTTGCCTCTGCCGTCAAAGGAGTTGGCGGAGATGCCATGGAAGTCGCGGACGCGGGGCAGCGCGACGTTAAACAGCTTGTCAAGGAACTCCCACATCTTGTCATGGCGGAGCGTTACCTTGACGCCCACGGGCATGCCTTCGCGGAGCTTGAAGTTGGCGACCGATTTTCTGGCCTTTGTGATAACGGCCTTCTGGCCGGCGATGGCGGTGATGTCACGGACGACGGCGTCCAGCGCCTTCACGTTGTCGCGGGCGTCGCCGCAGCCGACGTTGATGACGATCTTCTCCAGCTTCGGGATCTGCATCACGCTCTTGTAGCCGAACTTCTTCATCAGGGCGGGCGCGACGTCTTCGACATATTTCTTCTTCAATCTTGTCATATCTGTCTGCCTCCCCCTTTATATTTCCGCGCCGCATTTTTTGCACACGCGGACCTTTTCGCCGTCTTTTGTAAAGCCGTGCGCGGCGCGGGTCGGCTTGTGGCACTTCGGGCACACGCGCATGACCTTGCAGGCGTAAATCGGCGTTTCCTTCTTGATGATGCCGCCGGGGTCCCCCTGCTTGCGGGGCTTCGTATGGCGCTTGGCCATATTGACGCCCTCGACGATCACCTTGCCCTCTTTGGGGTTTACCTTGATGACCTTGCCCTCTTTGCCTTTATCGCGGCCGGACAGGACCACAACGGTATCGTTGGTTCTGATATCCATGATCTTCACTTACCCCCCTATATTACTTCGGGAGCCAGAGACAGGATTTTCATGTAGTCCTTGTCACGCAGCTCTCTGGCCACAGGCCCGAAGATACGGGTACCTCTCGGGTTCTTGTCTTCCCTGATCAAAACGGCGGCGTTCTCGTCAAACCGGACATAGGTGCCGTCGGCCCGGTGCACGCCCTTGCAGGAGCGCACGATGACCGCCCGGACAACGTCACCCTTCTTCACGGTGCCGCCCGGCGTTGCCTTGCGGACGGAGGCAACGATGACATCGCCGATATTGCCGTATTTTCTCTTCGAGCCGCCCAGGACCCGAATGCACTTGATTTCCTTGGCGCCGGTGTTGTCGGCGACCTTCAGATAAGATTCCTGCTGTATCATGTCGGCGCCTCCTTACTTTGCTTTTTCAATGATCTCAACGAGACGCCAGCGCTTCTCCTTGGACAGCGGGCGCGTCTCCATGACGCGGACCCGGTCGCCAATGCCGCACTCGTTGTTTTCGTCGTGAGCTTTGAGTTTATAGGTTTTCTTGATAATTTTCTTGTAAAGCGGATGCTGGACACGGTCCTCGACGGCCACGACAATCGTTTTGTCCATCTTATCGGACACGACCCTGCCAACCCTTGTCTTTCTGGAAGTTGTTCTTTTTTCGTTCATCTGCTACTTCCTCCTTACTGCTCGAGCTGCTTTAAGCGAATAACTGTTTTGACTCGGGCAATATCCTTCTTGACTTGGGCGATTTTGAGGGGGTTATCAAGCTGATTCGTGGCGTGCTGCATTCTCAAATAGAACAGGTCCTTCTTCAGCCCGGCGAGCTTCTCCTCCAGTTCGGAGGCAGACAGCTTACGTACCTCGTTTGCCTTCATCTTATTCACCACCTGTCTCGGTCTCGCGCTTGACGAATTTCGTCTTCAGCGGCAGCTTGTGCCCGGCGAGGCGGATAGCTTCGCGCGCGGCATCCTCGGGAACGCCAGCGATTTCAAAAAGAATTCTGCCGGGTTTGACGACGGCCACCCAGTACTCCGGCGAACCTTTACCGGAACCCATGCGGGTCTCGGCGGGCTTCGCCGTCACGGGCTTGTCGGGGAAAATCTTAATCCAGACCTTGCCGCCGCGCTTTGTATAGCGCGTCATGGCGATACGGGCCGCCTCAATCTGGTTGGATGTAATCCAGGCGGGCTCCAGGGCCTGCATGCCGTATTCACCGTACGAGACGGTGTTGCCGCGGGTGGCCTTACCCTTCATGCGGCCTCTCATAACCTTGCGGTATTTTACTCTCTTAGGCAAAAGCATTATTGCGCGCCTCCTTCTTTCGGAGTCTGTGGCGCCTGTCCGGCGGGACGGGCCGCGGCCGTCCCGCGGCTGCCGCCAGCCTGACCGCCGCGGCCGCTCTGGCCGCTGCGGGCGTTGGCGCTCTGGCCGCTGCGGCTGCCCTGACCGCCGCGCCCGCCGCGTTCGCCACGCTCACGGCGCTCTCTCAGCGGTTTTGTGAGATCCATCGTTCTGGGTGTTGTGCGCAGCGTCTGGCTGAGTATCTCACCGTTATAAATCCAGACCTTGACGCCGATGCGGCCATAGGTAGTCGCCGCTTCGGCAAAGCCGTATTCGATATCGGCGCGGAGGGTCTGAAGGGGAATGGTGCCTTCGTGATATGTCTCGCTTCTGGCGATTTCGGCGCCGCCCAGGCGGCCGGAAACCATGACCTTAATGCCTCTGACGCCCAGACGCATGGCCCGGCTCATGGCGTTTTTCATGGCGCGCCGGAAGCCGATGCGCTTTTCCAGCTTCGCCGCGATGCTCTCGGCCACAAGCTGCGCGTTGGTATCGGGGTTCTTAACCTCGACGATCGACAGCGCCACGGGCTTGCCAAGACGCTTTTCCATGGTGGCGCGGAGCTTCTCGATCTCCTGGCCGCCCTTGCCGATGACGACGCCGGGGCGCGCGCAGTGGATGAGAATCTTGACCTTGGCGTTGTCGCGCTCGATCTCTATTTTGGGAACGCCTGCGGAATACAGGAGTTCTTTCAGATATTTGCGGATGTTGTAGTCTTCAACAATCAGTTCTCCGACCTTATCATTTCTGGCATACCAGCGGGAATCCCAGTCTTTGATGACGCCGACGCGAAAGCCGTGCGGATTAACTTTCTGTCCCATAAGATACCCCCTACTCCTTTTCCTTCACAACAATCGTGATGTGTGATGTTCTTTTGTTGATGCGATAGCCTCGTCCCTGCGCCCGCGGCATCATGCGCTTGATGATGGGGCCGGGGTTTGCGTAGGTTTCGGAAATATAGAGGTTATCGGGGTCCATGTTATGGTTGTTTTCCGCGTTGGCAACAGCGCTCTTGAGGAGCTTGAGCAGAAGCTCGGAAGCGGCCTTGGGCGTTTGCATCAGGATGGCTGCCGCTGTTTTCGTATCTTTTCCTCTGATAAGGTCGCAGACTATTTTAACCTTTCTGGGGGATATGCGCGCATATCTCAAATGTGCCTTGGCATCCATTAACAGTCTACCTCCTTATTTCGTCGTCTTGCTGCCGGCGTGACCGCGGAAGGTGCGCGTCGGCGCAAACTCGCCCAGCTTATGGCCGACCATGTCCTCGGTGATGTACACCGGCACATGGCGGCGTCCGTCATGGACGGCGATGGTGTGTCCGACGAAGGAGGGGAAAATGGTCGATGCGCGCGACCAGGTTTTCAGAACCTTCTTTTCGCCGGTTTTATTCATTTCTTCTACCCTCTTCAGCAGCTCGGGAGCGGCAAAGGGGCCCTTTTTAATACTTCTACTCATATTATTCTGACCTCCTTACCTTACTTGTCGTTCCGGCGCTTGACGATGAACTTCGAGGTGGGGTTCTTCGTCTTACGGGTCTTGTAGCCCAGTGTCGGCTTGCCCCACGGCGTCACCGGTCCGGGACGGCCGATGGGGCTCTTGCCCTCGCCGCCGCCGTGCGGGTGGTCAACCGGGTTCATGACAGAGCCGCGGACTGTCGGGCGGATGCCCATGTGACGCTTGCGTCCGGCCTTGCCGATGGTGACGTTGGAATGGTCCAAATTGCCGACCTGGCCGATGGTGGCCATGCAGTTCATGCGGATATAGCGGTACTCGCCGGAGGGCAGCCTGACCTGGGCCAGATCGCCTTCCTTGGCCATCAGCTGGGCGGCGGCGCCCGCCGAACGGACCAGCTGCGCGCCCTTGCCGGGATACAGCTCGATATTGTGGATGACGGTACCCACCGGAATGGCGGAAATGGGAAGCGCGTTGCCCGGCTTGATGTCGGCCGCTTCCGAGGAGGTGATCTTGTCGCCTTTATTCAGGCCGACCGGCGCCACGATGTAGCGGCGCTCGCCGTCGGGATACTCCACAAGGGCGATGTTCGCCGTGCGGTTGGGGTCGTACTCCAGGCGCAGAACGGTGCCTTCGACATCCTTCTTGTCGCGCTTGAAGTCGATGATTCTGTACTTTCTGCGGTTGCCGCCGCCGTGGTGGCGGACGGTGATGCGGCCGTAGTTGTTGCGGCCGGAATGCTTCTTTAAAACCTCAACCAGCTTCCGCTCGGGCTTGGCCTTCTTATCAATACCGTCGAAACCGGAGACGGTCATGTGCCTTCTCGACGGAGTGGTGGGCTTATATGTTTTAATGGACATGGCGTGCTTCCTCCCTTAAACCATTCCTTCGAAGAATTCGATGGTCTTGGAATCTTCGGTCAGTCGGATGACGGCCTTTTTCCACGAGCGGCGGCTGCCCTCCGGGAACCGCCCGGTGCGCTTGACCTTGCCCTGCATGTTGATGGTTGTCACCTTCTGAACCTTGACGCCAAAGATTTCTTCAATGGCCTTTTTAATTTCGATTTTGTTGGCATCGCGGGCGACCTCGAAGGCATATTTGTTAATATCCGTCTGCTCCATCGACTGCTCGGTGATGATGGGACGAATGATGATATCATAAGCGGACTTCATTACGCATATACCTCCTCAATGGTCTGCAGCGCCGCCTTGTCAACAACGAATGCGTTGGCGTTGAGCACATCATATGCGCTGAGGATGGTGGCGATCGTCGTCTGGACGCCGGGGATGTTCCGCGCGCTTTTGACAACGGTCTCCCGGACCTCCGGCGTCACCACAAGAGCCTTGCCTTTGACGCCGACGGCGTCAAGGAACTTCTTGAACTCCTTCGTCTTGATGTTATCCATATCGATGTTGTCCACGACGATGACGGCATTGTCAATGGCCTTCTGGGACAGCGCCGATTTCAGCGCAAGTCTTTTAAGCTTCTTGTTGATTGTGTAGCTGTAGTCGCGGGGCTTGGGGGCAAACGCGATGCCGCCGTGGGTCCACTGAACAGCCCTTGTGGAACCTTGACGGGCACGGCCCGTGCCCTTCTGGCGGTACGGCTTCTGGCCGCCGCCGGAGACCTCCGCGCGTGTCAGAGCGGACTGGGTACCCTGGCGCATGTTGGCCAGATGATTTTTAACCGACGCATGCAGGGCGGCTTCATTCGGCGTAATGCCAAAGATGGCTTCGGAGAGCTCAACCTCGCCGGTCGCCTGACCTGCCATGTTGTAAACTTTAACTGTAGGCATCTGTCTCTCTCCTTCCTAGCCCCTGGCTGATCTCTTCTGGGGATTTGTGCTGACGGTTACTACCGTGTTCTTGACTCTGTTGTTCTTGACCGTGTTCATGATATAGACGATGCCGCCCTTGGGGCCGGGAATCGCGCCCTTGACAGCAATCAGGTTCAGGGCCGGATCGACCTTGACCACGTCAAGATTCTGGACCGTCACCTGCTCGTTGCCCATGTGGCCGGCGCCGATCTTGCCCTTAAAGATTCTGGACGGGTCGGTACCGGAGCCCATGGAGCCGGCATGGCGGTGAACGGGGCCGCCGCCGTGGGTCGTGGGCGTGCGCTGCGCGCCGAAGCGCTTGATAACGCCCGCAAAGCCCTTGCCTTTCGAAATGCCGGTAACGTCAACCTTGTCGCCCTCGGCGAAAACGTCCGCCTTCACCTCGTCGCCGACATTCATGCTCTCGGCGTTTGCGAGCTTGAATTCCTTCAGATACTTCTTCAGGGGCGTGCCCGCTTTTTTCAGATGGCCGAGCTCGGGTTTGGTGAGCCTTTTCTCTTTTACATCCTGAAAACCGAGCTGCACGGCGCTGTAGCCGTCCTTCTCCTTGGTTTTCTTCTGCACGACAACGCAGGGTCCGGCTTCGATAACGGTAACCGGAATGACCTTGCCATTATCATCGAAGATCTGCGTCATGCCGACCTTTTTGCCGATGATTGCCTTGTTCATGTTTCTTCCTCCTCATTTAAGGTTATTGGTTGACAAGCAGCCCGGAGGCCGCTTTGCCAACTTGACCCCGCCGCCTCGCCGCCGCAGACGGCGCTCCGACATGGGAATTTTACTGTTACTGATTGTTTTACAGCTTGATCTCGATTTCCACGCCGGCCGGCAGCTCCAAGGCCATCAGCGACTCGACGGTTTTCTGGGTGGGGCTCATGATGTCGATGAGCCGCTTGTGGGTCAGCCGTTCAAACTGCTCGCGGCTGTCCTTATACTTATGGACGGCGCGCAGGATCGTGATGATCTCCTTTTTCGTGGGCAGCGGAATGGGGCCGGAAACCTTCGCGTCGGTGCGCTTGGCCGTCTCAACGATCTGAGCCGCCGCCTGGTCAATCAGCTGATGGTCATAGGCCTTCAGCCGGATACGGATCATTTTTTTGCTTGCGGATTTGGTCGCCATGACATTTTTCCTCCTGTTTTGTACGTTTTCATACGCATTGCGTCTACAACAACGCGCGTCTCGTACGGAAGAGAAAATTCTGTACACATAACCGTGCGTATCATTTCTGCCCATAAAGCAAACCGGCTTGACTACCGGCCGGTTTGTTCCTGATCAGACGATATACGCCTTAAACAGCACTTTCTCAGCCGCCCGATTGCGTGCCCGTACGGGACGGACACCGGACATACTCCTCGGAAGTGACCAGGTCGCAATGCCTGCAATCTCCCGAATCATCGCATATTGCGCACTTTTTAGGCATAATTATCCCATAAGGCGCTCTGATAGAATATCAAAAGTTGCCCACCGTGTCAATAGAAATTTAGTGTTTGTACGAATATTTTTTTATTGCCCTGCGATTTTACAAAAATAGTATTCTTTTGAAGAAAGATTCTGCGGAATTATTCTGCCGGGCCGTGGCCAAATTATTCCGCGGTCCGGCATCATTTCCGATGGACGCTAAAAAATAAGCCCCCGGCTTTAACCGGGGGCATGCTTTCTTTTAAAACCCGAGTAGGCGGCCGATTTGGTAGACAAGCAGCGAGACGATATACGCGATGCCGATCTGCCAGAAAATCGACGCCAGCGTCCATTTCAGGCTGTTCATTTCCCGCAGCAGCGTCGACACGGCGGCCACGCAGGGGACGTACAGGAGGATGAACACCAGATAGGCATAGGCAGACAGCGGCGTAAAGCCCGTCATGGCCGCGGCCACCAGCGCGCCGCCCGCCGTCATGGAAAAGCCGTAAAACATGCTCAGGGACGCGACGACCGCCTCCTTGGCGATGAGCCCCGTCAGCAGGGCCACGGCCGCCTGCCACATGCCGTATCCCATGGGCTTGAAAACCGGCGCGATGACGCTGCCGATGCCCGCCAGGATGCCATCGGCGCTGTTTTCCACCATCTGAAGGTCAAAATTGAAGTTCTGCAGAAACCACAGCACGACGCTCATCAGGAAAATCAGGGTGCCCGCCTTGACAAGAAACCCCTTGACCCGGTCCCATACGTGGATGAGCGTGTTGTTTAAGGACGGCAGCCGGTAGGGCGGCAGCTCCATGACGAAGGGCGCGGGCTCCCCGGCAAAAATCGTCCGTTTGAAGATGACGCCCGAGACAACGCCCATGGCCATCCCCAACAGATACAATGAGAAAATGACAAGGCCGGACCAGGCGCCGAAGAAGGCCGACGCGATGAGCCCGTAGACGGGCAGCTTTGCCGAGCAGCTCATAAACGGGACGAGCATCATCGTCATGCGCCGGTCCTTGTCGTTTTCCATGGTGCGCGCGCCCATGATGGCCGGGACGGAGCAGCCAAAGCCCATGAGCATCGGGATAAACGCCTTCCCGGACAGGCCGAAATGGCGCAGCAGCCGGTCCATGATAAACGCCGCGCGGGCCATATAGCCGGAATCCTCCAGCAGGGACAGGAAGAAAAACAGCAGCGCGATCTGGGGCAAAAACGTCAGCACGCCGCCCACGCCGGCGATAATGCCGTCCGCCACGAGGCTCGTCAGCCACGGCGCCACCTGCGCCTCCGTCAGCGCGCGCGACACCCAGCCGCCGAAGGAATCAATAATCAGCGACGCGCCGTCGGACAAAAACGAGCCCACGGGACCGAAGGTCACCGTGAACATTATAAGCATCATCAGGAGAAAAATGGGGACGGCAAATATCCGGTGGGTCGCGATCCTGTCGATTTTCTCGGTCACCGTTTCCGAGCGGCGGGAACCGCCCTTTTTGACGGCGGCTTTGACCACCTTCTCAATATACTGGTACCGGCTGTCGGCAATCAGCGTCTCCCGGTCCCCGAGGCTCCCGGACGCATACTCGCGCACAATGGCCTCCACCTGCTCCGTTGTCTCCGCGTCCAGCTTCAAAGCCGCCCGCACCAGACTGTCGCCCTCAATCAGCTTGATGGACGCCCAGTGGGCGGGGATGTGGGCCGCGTAGGCGAAATCATGGATGAGCTGGCCGATGCGGTGGTGGATTTCATGGGTATACTCGTCGTATAGGTCGTCCGGCTCCAGGGTGTAGCCGATGTGCATCTGGCGGTGGGCCACATGCAGCAGCTCCTCCAGGTTCTCGCCGGTCTTGGCCGAAATGGGGACCACGGGGATGCCGATTTCCTTCGACAGGCGCGCCACGTCAATCTCGTCGCCGTTTTTGCGGGCCTCGTCCATGAAGTTGAGCGCCACGACCATCGGGCGCTCCAGCTCCAACAGCTGCACGGTCAGATACATGTTGCGCTCGATATTCGTCGCGTCCACGATGTTGATGATGGCGTCGGGGCGCTCGTCGTTGTTCCCCGCGCCGATGATATAGTCCCGGGCGACGATCTCCTCCATGGAATACGGGGAGAGGGAATAGATGCCGGGCAGGTCCACGATGCCCACCTCGCGGCTGCCCAGCTTCGCCGTCCCTTCCTTCTTGTCAACGGTAACGCCGGGCCAGTTGCCCACATACTGGTTGGAGCCGGTCAGGGCGTTAAACAGCGTCGTCTTGCCGCTGTTGGGGTTGCCGACGAGGGCAATGCTCATGGTGCGCCGGTCGTGCACCTGGCTGTCATAGGGCACCGCGTGGTGGTCCAGCTCGTGCTCGTGATGGAGATGCTGCGCTTTTGCCATCCGCCGCAGCGTCTCCGGGTCCAGGGGCCTTGAGCTGTAGGTGACCGTGGAGGACTTCTTTTTCTGGCGCGGCGGCGGCACGTCGCCGATGACGATCTGACAGGCATCCTCCCGCCGCAGCGACAGCTCGTAGCCCCGGATCCGCACCTCGATGGGATCGCCGAAGGGAGCCACCCGCCGGACGGTAACCTGCGTGCCGGGTGTGAGCCCCATGTCCACAAGCCGCCGTTTGACAGCCCCGGAGCGGCTGCCCACGGACAATATGATCCCGCTTTGCCCGGGCGCAAGATCACGCAGAGTCTTTTCTGTCATTGGAGATGCTCCTATAAATATGATAATAAAAGTTAGCTTAGGCTAACTGTGGTTCCCCTAAAAGGCCAGCCGCCTGTTTGCCGGACGCCTGGCCCCGCCGGTTCTGCCGGTCACCGTGACATCAGATAAATGACCAGCATGATCGTACCATACAACACCGGCTGGTGCAAGATATAAACCAGCAGCGATTTCCTGCCGACTGCTGGCAGAATGGGGAACTTTTTCTCGTAAAACCAGTTGGGCAGCCTGTTTTCTATGATATAGAACCCGGCGTTCGTCCCCAGCAGGAAAACGAAGAGCCACGGGAAAATCGGGAAGTAGTCGGCGCTGTAAAAATCCGGGCCGTACCAGCCGAACATCCACAGGTGCTCGGACGGTATCCGGATAAACCGGACGGCCAGCGCGCTTATGACAATAAGCAGGATGTACAGCGCCGGCGCTATTGCCCTGGGGAGCGCATCCCACGCCCGCCGGGTCAGCCCGTAAAAGAGCATGGAAAAGCCCAGCAGGTGCAGGACGCCGAACCGGATCGGCATGTTGATAAAGGGCAGGCTCGTCACGATGGTAAACACAAAGGCGATGGCCAGCACCTTGACGCCCCGCCGGATGTTGCTTCTGGAAAACTGCGAGGAGACGCCGGACAGGAAAATGAAAACCCCGGCGAAAAAATAATGCAGGACGTCAAACACGGGGTTTGAAAACAGCCATACCGGCGCCCCCAGAAAGGTGACCAGGTCATACAGCAGATGGTGGATGACCATCAGGATCACCGAAAGCCCGCGCAGCGCATCGATGATGTCGATGCGTTTTCTCTTTGCCTCTCCGCTCATACGTTGAACCGGTAGGTCACGACGTCGCCGTCTTTCATGACGTAATCCTTGCCCTCCGAGCGGATCAGGCCCCGCTCCCGGGCGGCGTTCATGGAGCCGCAGGCTTTTAAGTCCTCAAAGGCCACCACCTCGGCCCGGATAAAGCCCCGCTCAAAATCAGAATGGATTTTGCCCGCCGCCTGGGGCGCCTTTGTGCCGTTTTTAATCGTCCAGGCCCGGACCTCGTCCGGACCCGCCGTGAGAAACGAGATTAACCCCAACAGGCTGTAGGAGCATTTGATCAGCCGGTCCAGCCCGGACTCCTTGAGCCCCAGCTCCTCCAGGAACAGCTGCTTGTCCGCCTCATCCAGCTGTGCGATTTCCGCCTCCGTTTTGGCGCAGATGGGCAACACTTGCGAGCCCTCAGCGTCGGCGTAGGCCTTGACGCTTTGATAGTAGCTGCTGTTTTCAAACCCGGCCAAAAAGGTCTTTTCATCAAAATTGGCCGCATAAATAACCGGCTTGAGGGTTAAAAGCTCGCTGGTGGCGATCAGCTCCCTGTCCTCCGGGGAACAGTCGTAGTTTCTGGCGGCCTTTCCGTCGTTGAGATGGGCCAGCAGCCCCTCAAAAACCTCCGCCTCGCGGAGAAACTTCTTGTCGCCCTTTCCGGCTTTTTTCGCCTTGTCAATGCGCCGTTCCACCATCTCCATATCGGCCATAACAAGCTCCAGGTTGATGATCTCAATATCCCGCAGGGGGTTGGCGCCGCCCTCCACGTGGACCACGTCCGGATCGTCAAAGCACCGGACCACATGGACAATGGCGTCGGTCATGCGGATGTTGGACAAAAACTTGTTGCCTAGGCCCTCGCCCTTCGACGCGCCCCGGACAAGCCCCGCGATGTCCACAAACTCGATGACGGCGGGGGTGAATTTTTTCGGCGCGTACATGTCGCGCAGATAGACAAGCCGCTCGTCCGGCACGCTCACGACGCCTACATTGGGGTCGATGGTGCAAAAGGGGTAGTTGGCGCTCTCCGCGCCGGCATTTGTGATGGCATTGAATAAAGTGGACTTGCCCACGTTCGGCAGCCCGACGATGCCCAGCTTCATTTGTGTATTCCTTTCTGTATCGGCTATTCTGTTCAGACTTTAACGGGATAAACCGGCCTGCCCGCAGTTTTGTCGCCGGCCAAGGCTATTCCTTGGCGATATAGGCAATGCCCGCGGCGCCGGGGCCCACATGGGTGCCCACAATGGTGCCGATATCCGACTCCAGATAGTCTGTCAGGCAAAATTCCTTCGTCAAATAGTCAACCGTCTGCCGCAGCGCGTCCGGGGCGTTGGTGTGGCCGAATATCACCGGGAAGTCCGGGTCGGGGGGACTGGCGGCCATCTGCTCCTGTATGATTTTAAGCCCCGCCTTAAGGCCCCGGGCCTTGCCGATGGAGATAACGCGCCCGTCGGTGATGGCGATAATGGGGTTGATACCCAAAAGGCCGCCCACAAAGGCCGTCGTTGTCGATATCCGCCCGCTCATCTTCAGATATTTGAGCGTATCCACCACGGCATACAGCCGGGCGCGGCCGATGAGGGCCCGGATGCGCGCGTCGATTTCCGCGGCGGTCAGCCCGCTGTCCCGGTACCGGACAGCCAGGCGCACCAAGAGCGCCAGCTCAAAGGTTGTGGTGCGGGAATCGATGACGAACACGTTGTCCCGGCCCACCTGGGCCCGCGCCACCTCCGCCGACTGACAGGTGCCGGACATCTCCGAGGA
Organism: Sporobacter termitidis; assembly: GCA_029267955.1. Taxonomy (GTDB): domain Bacteria; phylum Bacillota; class Clostridia; order Oscillospirales; family Oscillospiraceae; genus Sporobacter; species Sporobacter termitidis_A. The sequence goes on from JAJUHI010000002.1 coordinate 23,626, forward strand.
GATGAAAATGCCGACAACGTCGTCTCCGGCATCCGCAAAGCTCTGAAACAGCGGCACAAACTCACCGGGCGGCACCTGGGAGGTGGTGGGCAGCGTCTCGGCGGCGGCCAGCTTTTTATAGAACTCCTCAAGGGGCAAATCGACCCCGTCCTTATAGGCCTCTTCTCCGAAATGAACGGTCAGCGGGACGACCGTAATCCCCAGGGCAGCGGCGTCCTTCTGCGAAATGTCGCTGGTGCTGTCCGTGATAATTCTAACCATTTCATGCTCCTTATGCTTTGCGAAAAATCGTCTTGTATCATTTACTTGTATCATTTACTTGTATCATTTATATGCAGCGCGCCGGGCGCAGGATGATTATACGGCATATCCGCCGCCGTGGCAACCATAACCGCAGCATCGCCGCTTATATAAAAAAGAAGCAGCCGATTGATACCGGCCGCCTCCTATTCAAAAAGCCAAAATCATTAATCTTCGGTGTAATACACCAGCGCGGTCTCGGCGTCCTCGTTGCCGATGACATAATTGGTGTAGCCTTCATTGATCAGCTCCCGCGCCACGTCGGCTGTAACCACAAGACTGTACAGGCCGCCGCCCCGGTCCGTCTTCTCCACACCGGTCACATGGTCCGGCAGCGCGCCTTCAAAGGTGAACACCGCGTAATATATGACCAGCGTGTTTTCATCAACGCCGGCGATGCCGAGCTTAACGCCCGGATGGCGCGTTACCTGCGACGTCGAATCCACAGGCTGCCCGTCCGTCGCGGCGCCGTTTGGCGCGGGCGAGTCGGTCGCGGTCGCCATACCCGTCTGGGGCGTCTCAACGTCGGCGGAGGCCCCGGCTGCTTCGTACAGGAAAAGGCTCTCTTCGTCGCTTTTTGCCGCTTCAGTGCCGCCAAATTCGCCGCTGCCGGCTTCCGGGACCGCACTGTCCATCAGGACGCTGTCCGTGCCCCGCTCCGCCGTGTCCGCCATGTCGGGCGCTTCTACCCGGGCGCTCATTTTCGCTTTATTCCGGCCAAAATCAAACCGCTGCGGCGACACCGTAAACACCAGCGCCAGGCAGGCCGCGGCCGCCGCAAAGCTGATAATCACGGGGCGGACGGCCTTCCAACCGCCCGACCGGCGGCGGGGCAGCTTGCGTATCTTTTCCATAACGCCGGCGGCAAAGCCGTCCGGCACCTGGACCAGCGTCTCTTCGGCCGCTTCTGCAATGCTCCGGTAAGCCGACAGAAGAGCCCGGCACGACGCGCACCCGTCAAGATGCGCCAGCAGCAGCTTCTGCTCCTGCTCCGGCAGCTCGCCGTCGGCATAGCAGCTGATCATGTCCATATATTTTTTGCAATCAGCCATGGCCCTCCACCTCCTTACCGGTTTTATGACGACCGCTCTTTGAAAAAGTTCCGTAACTGTTTAGAAGTGATACGAGATTCTGCCTGGCCCGGGACAGCCGCGATTTCACCGTTCCCTCGCTGATGCCCAGCGTCGTGGCGATCTCCTCATAGCTCATGCCCGTCATTTCCCGCATCACGATGATTTCCCTGTGATGCTGCGGGAGCTCGTCTATCCCTCTGGACAGCGCCTCCCGGAGCTCCCTTTTTTCGGCCTCGACGGCCGGCTCATACCGCGTGTCGGGGATCTCAAGATCCATATACTCGCCGTCGTCGTCGGTATATGTAAGCGACGAAACGGGCGTCCGCTGTTTTTTTCGGATAAAATCCACGCAAATATTATATGTCATTCTATACAGCCATACGGAAAACCGGCTTTCCGCCCTGAAGTTGTGAAGCCCCGTATAAGCCTTGATAAACACTTCCTGCGATATATCCAGCGCATCGTTTTCGTTGCCTGTCATCTTCAGCGCCAGGTTGTACACTTTCTTCTGGTTATCCAGCACCAGTGCCTCAAATGCCTCCGTTTCGCCGCGGCGCACCCGGTCAATGACCGCGCGTTCCTCCGCTGCCGTCATGATCTCACCTCAATTCGGTCTTGATGGCTTCCGCGAGCTTATAGATATCGGCCATCGTTTCGATTTTCGTAATCCTCTCCCTGTACTGTCCGGCGTTGCGCATCCCCTTCAAATACCAGGCAAAGTGCTTTCTGGCCTCTAGGCAGGCGATTTTCTCGCCCTTGACCTTCTCCGCCAGCTGAAACTGCGCCACCGCCGTGTCCACGCGCTGGGCCGGCGTCGGCGGCGGGGGAAGGGGCTTCCCCTCCAAAAGCGCCTGCGCCCGGCTGAAAATCCAGGGGTTGCCGAAGGCGCCCCTGCCGATCATGGCCATGTCCGCGCCGGTATAGGACAGTATCCGCACGGCGTCCTCGGGCGTGAAAACATCGCCGTTGGCCAACACCGGGATTGAAAGCTGACGCTTGACCTCCCGGATGATGTCCCAGTCGGCCGTGCCGGCGTACATCTGCACCCGTGTCCGGCCGTGGACGGCCACAGCCGCCACGCCGGTCTCCTCGGCCATTTTCGCAAATTCCACGGCGTTGACCTTGCCCTTATCCCAGCCTTTGCGGATCTTCACCGTCACCGGGCAGCTGACGCTGCGCCGGACGGCTTCGATTATCCGCATGGCCTTGTCCGGGTCCAGCATCAGCGCGCTGCCGTCGCCGCTTTTGACAATTTTACCCACAGGGCAGCCCATGTTGATATCGATGATGTCGCACCCGGATATCTCCCGGGCGATGGCGGCCGCCTCGCCCATGCAGGCCTCGTCGCTGCCGAAAATCTGGGCGGCCGCCGGATGCTCGTCCTCCCCCAGGCGGAGCAGGGACCGCGTTTTGCCGTCCTGGTACACAAGCGCCTTGGCGCTGACCATTTCCGTATACGTCAGCCCCGCGCCAAAGGACCGGCAAACGGTGCGAAAGGCCAGATCGCAGACGCCGGCCATGGGGGCAAGCGCCAGTTTTGAGTTGACCGCCACAGCGCCGATCTGCACGCTTGTCCCTCCAGACCTAAAAATAAAGCAGACGAGCAATGGTAACATTGTAGCCCAAAACAAAGGTGAAAGTCAACGCCTCCACAGGCTCAGGCTGTGGAGGCGCCGGGGGCGGCCCCTTGCTGGTGTCGTTATGTACCTTTTATTCAGCTATGATCTCCAGTTCGCGGATTTTCATACTGTTCTTGTAAACCTTGATCAGATACAGCACATTCCCCTCGATCGGTCCAAAGGAAAACTGCCCCTCCTGGTCCGTAAACTGGCGGTCGATGAGCTTTTTATCCTTTCCGGAACGAAACAGCAGCACCAGCGCGTCGGGCACGGCCGCGCCCGTTTTGTCCAGCACCGTTCCGCACACGGCCGCCGCTTTCTCCGGCTCGATTTTGACGGTGGTCTCTATATGTTCGCCCTCGGAGGGTTTGAAATAAAATTTACCAACGGAACTCATTTGTCAACACCTCTGATTCATACACGCTCCTGAGATATTGTATAGGCAGACAAGCCCTTCCGTGCTTGACATTCCTGTCAGATTTATATAGACTGATTGGGTTACTTTTATATGCAGCAGAAGGAGCGTTAAAGCATATGGCAAAGGAAAAAAAGGTACAGCAGATCACCGATATGGACGTTGATTTTGCCCAGTGGTTTACCGATGTGGTAACGAAAGCCGAGCTCATCGATTACGCCGGTGTCAAGGGCTTTTTTATCCTGCGACCTTACGCCTTTGCCATCTGGGAGAACATCCAGTCCATCCTGGACAAGCGTTTTAAGGACCTCGGGCATGAAAACGTGTCGATGCCCGTCCTCATCCCCGAGAGCCTCCTCCAGAAGGAAAAGGACCATGTGGAGGGCTTTGCGCCCGAGGTGGCCTGGGTCACCCACGGCGGCTCGGAGGAGCTCAGCGAGCGGCTGTGCGTCCGCCCCACCTCCGAAACGCTGTTTTGCGACCACTGGAGCCACGTCCTGCGCTCCTGGCGCGACCTGCCGATGCTGTACAACCAGTGGTGCAGCGTGGTGCGCTGGGAGAAAACCACGCGCCCCTTCCTCCGGGGCCGGGAGTTCCACTGGCAGGAAGGCCACACCCTGCACGCCACGCGGGAAGAGGCCGAGTTTGAGACCCAGCAGATGCTCAACGTCTACGCCGATTTCTGCGAGAACAGCCTGGCGATGCCGGTTATTAAGGGCCAGAAGACGGAGAAGGAGAAATTCGCCGGCGCCGTGGCCACCTACACCGTGGAGTGCATGATGCACGACAAGAAAGCGCTGCAGGGCGGCACGTCCCATTATTTCGGAGACGGCTTTGCCCGGGCCTTCAATATTCAGTTTACCGACAAGGACAACAAGCTGGCCTATCCGCACCAGACCTCCTGGGGTATGTCCACGCGGATCATCGGCGGCATCATTATGACCCACGGCGACAACTCCGGCCTGGTGCTGCCGCCCAAAATCGCCCCCATCCAGGTGATGGTCATCCCCATCGCCATGCACAAGGAGGGCGTCCTTGAAAAGGCCGCCGAGCTGGTGTCGCGGCTCAAGGTCGCGGGCATACGTGTTAAGAGCGACGTCTCCGACCAGAGCCCGGGCTGGAAGTTTGCCGAATATGAGATGAAGGGCATCCCCCTGCGCATTGAGATCGGCCCCAAGGATATCGAAGCCGGCCAGTGCATGGCCGTCCGCCGGGACAACGGCGAAAAAATCCCCGTCAGCCTGGACAGCCTTGAAAAGAGAATCCCCGAGCTATTAGAGGAGGTCCATCAGGGGCTCTACCTTAAAGCGAAGAAGAACCTGACCGAGAACACCCGCCCGGCCAAAACGGTCGAGGAGGTCAAGAGCATCATCGCGGAGAAGGGCGGCTTTGTCAAAACCATGTGGTGCCGGGACCTGGAATGCGAGATGAAAATGAAAGAGCAGGCGGGCGTCACCTCCCGCTGCATGCCCTTTGAGCAGGAAACCATCGCCGACACCTGCGTGTGCTGCGGCAAGCCGGCGGACACCATGGTCATCTGGGGCGTGGCTTATTGACCGATATATCACCCGGGGAGACGGCGTATCCGCGCCGCCTCCCCGGTTTTTGCAGCCCCACCGTTTTTATTTATGTTGAAAAATCGGGATTTTTGTTATAAAATATGGTTTATCCATATTGAATCCATATTAAACACTGCTCCGATAATGGCAAACCCGGCGAAAGCCGGGGACGCAAAACCACGGGTCTAAAGATAAAGCGACTGGGCGCACAGTTATATCGCTTATTCCATGACGGCCGGGCTGCCGAAGAGGCCGCTAGCGCATTTGGCTGTGTGCCTTTTACAGGCATGCGGCTTTTTTCTGCGCGGCCATGTCGGCAGGGAGGTTCACATGATTAATCTCAGCGTCATCAAAAACATCAAACGCCTTAAAAAATGCGCGGCCGGGACGGTGATCACCGGCACCGGCAGCAAACATATCCTTTTTGTCGTCATCAAGGGCGAAATCGGCGTTTACACCGATTACAAGTTCCCGAGCAGCACAAAGACCGCGGCGCTGGGCCCCGGCGACCTGTTCGTGGACTCGGCCCTGCTGCAGGACAAAAAGACGTCGTATACAACCGTCGCCCAGAGCGAGTCCATTATCCTGCCAATCGACAAGCAGAACGCGCTGGAGTTTATGCAGGAGGAGCCGGCGTTGGCCCTTGAGCTGCTCAAGGAGCTGTCCGCCCGGTATGACAGCATCGGCGCCGCTTACAAGGCGCTCACCGGGCAGTACTATCAGCACAGCGCCCAGCCGTCAGACAACGGCGTGCCGGCGGCGTCTGAAAATGGCGGCGCGGCGGCGCCCGAACCGGCGCCCCAGCCGCCAAGCGGCGTTGCAGGCAAAACAAGCGGCGCTTTAAAGGCTGCCGCCGCAAACGAAACCGCCGGCGCGCCCCAGGTTGCCGGCCTGTTCCCCGAAGGGCACGGCCTGTACAGCTTAAAGCTCTGCGACCCGGAATCCCCGTACCTGATGACCAAGTCGTTTACCTGCCCCGTATGCGGCGGCAGTTTTACCGCTTCCGTGGTGCGGTCGTCAAAGCTTGTCGTCACGGCCACCGACCCGGATCTCCGGAATTACTACAAGGATATTGAGCCGCTTTACTATGAGGTGGTCACCTGCCCCCACTGCCTGTACAGCGCGTTGCAGGACGTTTTTGACAAGCCGGACAAAAAGCGGCCGGCCATCCGGGAGGCGATGGAGGCCGTCAGAAACGGGGTGCAGATACCCCTCGGCCCCGATAAAACCACCGAAACGGTGTTCGCGGGATATTATCTGGCTCTTCACTGCGCGCCGGTCAGTTTTGACAACCACCGGCTTCACATGGGCAGGCTGCTGTACAAGCTCAGCCGCGTTTACCGTGACGCCGGGGATGAAGCCATGGAAAAAAGTACCGCCGGCCAGGCTCTGGAGCATTTTCTTCACGTCTATTCCACGACCAGCATGCCCCAAAGCCAGGAGCAGCAGCTCTGCATCAACATCGCCGAGCTGTATTTCAAGCAAAACGATTACAACAACGCCGTGACCTTCTTCGCGAAAGCCCGGTCCCTGCACTGCACGCCCGCCCTTAAAAACCACATCAACAACCGCATTTACGACGTGCGCACCGCAGCCACCGAAAAGCGTCAGTAATATTTGCTTTGCATAATAAAACTGCCGGTCAATCCGGCAGTTTTTTCATCATTCTTCCTCGTACAGGCTGCGCAGCAGGCGGATCTCCCGGGCATAGCCCTCCAGCTCGTTGGGCGTCTCCAGGTAAAAGGGCAGGTGCCGCAGCCGGGGGTGGTTGATGATTGTTTTCAGCACCTCAACGCCCAGGGAGCCGTCGCCGATTTTCTCATGCCGGTCCTTATGGCTGCCGAAGGGGTTTTTGCTGTCATTGATATGGATGGCGCGCAGGCGCTCCAATCCGATGACGCGGTCAAACTCCGCCAGCACGCCGTCAAGATCGCCGGCGATATCATAACCGGCGTCATAGACATGGCAGGTGTCCAGGCACACGCCCAGCTTCTCCTGCAGCATCACCTTGTCGATGATCGCCCGCAGCTCCTCAAACCGGCCGCCCACCTCGGAGCCCTTGCCCGACATGGTCTCCAGCAGGACGATGGTCGTCTGGTCCGGCGACAGGACGTCGTTGAGCAGGGCGGCAATCAGGTCAATCCCCGCCTCAACGCCCTGACCCACATGACTGCCGGGGTGGAAGTTGTACATATTCCCGGGGAGATACTCCATCCGGCGTATATCATCCGCCATAGTCTCCCGGGCAAAGGTCCGCAAATTCTCCTTCGCGGCACAGGGGTTAAGGGTGTAGGGCGCATGGGCCAGCAGGTCGGTAATCCCATTTGCACCCGCAAGCTCCAAAAACGCGGCGATGTCCTTTTCGTCAATGGCCTTTGCAGCGCCGCCGCGGGGGTTGCGCGTAAAAAACTGAAACACGTTGGCGTCTATGGAAACCGCGCTTTTTCCCATGGCCAGATAACCGTCGGAGGCGGACAGGTGGCAGCCGATCTTCAACATTGTTTTTTTATCCTTTCACAGCTTTTGTATACAACCATTTTACCACACCGGCGTCATAAAGTCATTGTGAACATGTCCTGCCGGTGTTAAAATAGGCCCATATACGTATCGGCCGGCAACATGCCGGTTTTGGACGATCTTGCCCGGAGGAACTTATGAGAGAGATCACCGTTTGCGCCATTGCCGACGCTGTTGAAAGGCTGTGTATCCAGGCCGCCGTGTCACTGCCCCAGGACCTGGGCTGCCTGCTTGAAAAAGCCGAGCGGCGGGAGGAATCGCCGGCCGGGAAGGCGGCGCTTCACGATATCGTGGAAAACTTCAGGCTGGCAAAGGAAACAGGGCTGCCCATCTGTCAGGATACCGGGATGGCCGTTGTGTTTGCCGATATCGGCCAGGAGGTTCACATCACCGGCGGCCTGTTTGAGGACGCGGTCAACGAGGGCGTCCGTCGGGGCTACGACAAGGGCTATCTGCGCAAATCCGTGGTGGCCGACCCGCTGCGCCGGGTGAATACGGAGGATAACACCCCCGCCATCCTGCACGTGCGTTTGGTCGCCGGGGACCGGCTTTCCCTCACCGTTGCGCCGAAGGGCTTCGGCAGCGAGAATATGAGCGTCATGCGCCTGTTTTTGCCCTCCGACGGCGCGGCGGCCATCGAGGATTTTATCGTCGGGGCCGTTGAAAACGCCGGGTCAAACCCCTGCCCGCCGGTCGTCCTGGGCGTCGGCCTCGGCGGGACGGTGGAGCAGGCGGCGCTGCTGTCAAAACGGGCGCTGCTGCGCAAGGCGGGCACGGCCAATCCGGAGGCATTTTACGCCGATATGGAGGCGCGCCTGCTGGAGAAAATCAACCGGCTCGGCATCGGGCCCCAGGGCTTCGGCGGGCGGACCACAGCCCTTGCCGTCCATGTGGAGGTTTATCCGACCCACATTGCCGGCCTGCCCTGCGTTGTCAGCATCGGCTGCCACGCCACGCGCCATGCCGCCTGTGTTTTATAATTGCTAAATGCCTCATGAAATCTCCGTTTCCTGTATCATAGCAAGGCAAACTGTGGTATAATCAAAGCGTAGATACAACCCCCGCACCGCTGCCCGAAATACAATAAAAAGGAGATGACTCGAATGAAATTCACGTTCACTGAAAAGAAGGTTCAGGTTTCAGATGAGCTGCGTGAATACGCACAGAAAAAAATCGGCAAACTGGACCGCTTCTTTAAAATCGAGTCGGAGGCATTTGTCACCTTTGCCATCGAGCGCGGCCGCCATAAGGCCGAGGTTACCTTAAACAACAACGGCATCTTCTTCCGTGTCACCGAGACGACGAGCGACATGTACGCCTCAATAGATTCCGCCGTCGCCGCCATCGAGCGCCAGATCCGCAAGCACAAGTCACGGCTTTCCAAGCGCCTGCGCGACGGCGCCCTGGAGCGCGAGGCCGCGCCCGCCGTCTCTTATCCGCCCGAGGACGACGAGCAGGATTTCAACATTATCCGGACAAAGAGCTTTTCCATCAAGCCCATGTCGCCGGAGGAGGCCATCCTCCAGATGAATCTGCTGGATCATGAGTTCTTCGTCTTCAGAAACCATGAAAAGCTGGACGCTTTTTCCGTGGTTTACAGGCGCAAGGACGGCGGTTACGGGCTGATAGAGAGTACGGACTGATCTAAAAAAAGTGCCGGCGATAAAACAGCGCCGGATATGGACCAAAAACGGAACGGGGTTGCGGCTACTTGCCGCGCCCCGTTCCGTTTGTTACGGCGTATAAAGGTCAGCTCTCCATTTGTTTGCCGAGGAAGCCGGCGACCGTTTGGGCCAGCTTGTATTCCACCTCGCCGAGAACCTTGTCGCCCTCGGAGAAGAAGATGACGCAGCCCATCACATCCCCTTCGGAGATAATCGGCGCGGCTGTCTCGATGATATATTTATCGCTCGTATCCAAAACGGGCAGCCCCTTCTCGCCGCTCTTGCGCTGATAGAGGCGCCGTGCCTCCATCAGCTGTTCCAGATCATTGGAGATGTGTTTGTCCGCCAGTTCCCTTTTCGGGATGCCGCTCACAGATATATACGTGTCGCGGTCGGCCACGGCCGCACAGCAGCCTGCCGTCTTGAACAGCGTCTCGCAGATTTGATTGGCGCTTTCCGACCATTCACCCATCGGCGAGTATTTTTTAAATATGACTTCGCCGTCTTTCTCGGTATATATCTCCAGCGGGTCGCCCTCGCGGATACGCATGGTGCGGCGGATCTCTTTTGGAATAACAACGCGCCCAAGATCGTCGATTCGGCGTACGATTCCGGTTGCTTTCATGTCTTTGACCCTCCCTTGTTTTACAGCATTAGTATCCACAGTATTATTCTGTCTATGCAGCCCCAGATGCGTTGCCTCATATTACCAAGGCTGTGAAAAAGACAAACTCGTCCCCTTCCGATATAAAAAATGTCGCCAATAAAATGGGCCGTCCGGGATCGGAAAATCGGGTCATACCGGCCCGGCGCGAGCCTCAATATCATGTAGCCCCCGTCATATGCCGTCGTATTTAATCAGTATCATGAAAAATGTTGATAATATGCGTGATATTTTAGAGATTCCAGTCGTTGTTTCCGGGAAAAAATTATAATATAATGTCCTGGGTCATAATATAGCAGTTAAATCTTCAAGTCCGGGGGACATATATGAGCTTATTGATGGTTTTTTCCTTACTTGGCGGTCTCGGCCTGTTTCTGTACGGCATGAAAATGATGTCGGACGGCCTTGAAAACCTGGCCGGAGACAGGATGCGCCGCGTCCTGGAGCTTCTGACAAGTAAGCGGCTGGCGGCCGTGGGCGTCGGCGTCGGCGTGACGGCAATCATACAGAGCTCCTCGGCCACAACGGTCATGGTGGTCGGCTTTGTCAACGCGGGCCTCATGTCGCTGCTGCAGGCAACCGGCGTCATCATGGGCGCCAACATCGGTACAACCATCACCGCGCAGCTGATTGCCTTTAACCTGGCGGATATCGCCCCGTTCATCCTGTTTATCGGCATGATCATGGCAATGTTTCTCAAGAGGCGGAGAATCGTCCGGCTCGGCGAGATTATCCTGGGCTTCGGCATGCTGTTTGTGGGTCTGACGCTCATGTCCGACGCGATGACGCCCCTGCAGGATAACGAAGCTTTCCGTAATTTCCTCGTCAATTTTAAAAGCCCGCTTATAGGCGTTTTGGTCGGCGCCGTCTTCACGGCGATCATCCAAAGCTCCTCGGCGTCCGTTGGTATCCTCCAGGCTATGGCGGCGATGGGCCTCATCGGGCTCGACTCGGCGGTTTATGTGGTTCTGGGCCAGAACATCGGCACCTGTATCACCGCCATTCTGGCCGCCATCGGCACCAGCACCAACTCCAAGCGGACCGCAGGCATTCACCTGACGTTCAATATTATCGGCACGATCGTATACCTGATAGTCCTCTCCATCTTCCCTGTTATTGTAACCTGGCTGCAGTCCTTATCCCCGGACAGCGTTTCGCGGCAGATTGCAAACTTCCACACGCTCTTCAACGTCTCGATCACCATTCTGCTGTTCCCCTTTGCAAAGCAGATTGTCAAGCTCATCTCCGTGATTATTCCCGAAAGGTCCCGGCCCGGGACCGCCGAGAAGCGGCTGGTCTATTTAGACGAGCGCATCGCCCAGACGCCGGCCATCGCGCTGTCCCAGACCCTCAAGGAGCTCTGCCGCATGGGCGCTATCACCCGCGACAATTTCAGCTACGCGCTGGACGCCTTCTTCAGCATGGACGAGCAGAAGGTTCAGAAGGTCATAGAAACCGAGAAAACCGTCGACTTCCTCAGCGACAACATTACAAACTATATGATCGCCTTCAGGGGCGCGGAGCTGCCCATCGAAGACCTGAAGCAGCTGGGCAAGCTGCACCACGTGATCATCGATATGGAGCGTATCAGCGACCGTGCTGAAAACATCGCCGAGTTCGCCATGACCCTCATCGACACCAGGGAGAAGATGACGCCCAAGGCCATGGAAGAGCTGAAACGGATTTCGGAAAAAACCATGGAGCTTTTCACCAAGAGCCTGGAAATATTCGAAAACCGCGACGTGTCGCAGCTGGACGAGCTGGAGTCCATGAAAAAAGAGGTCGATATGATGCAGCGGGATTATACCGCTAATCATATCCAGAGGCTTCAGGAGGAGCTGTGCAGGCCCCACGCCGGCGTCGTGTTCACCAATATGCTGGCGTCCCTTGAGAGAATCGCCAGCCACTCCATCAATATCGCCTATTCCGTAGAACTCGAATAAACCCAAACGCAGACAACTTAAAAGCCGGGGACGTCCCCGGCTTTTTAATTACTATTTTCCTTCATGACTGCCTTTTGGCCATATCCGCGAGAATGATGTCGGCAAGCGCCGATATGTCGTCAAACCCCAGGCAGGGCGTTTTTGTCTCCACGGGCACGTCGGTCACGACGGCCAGGCACTCCTCCGGCGGCAGCGGCAGGGGCTGATTGTTCTCCCGCCGCATCAGGGCAATTTTTGGCCAGGGGCCGTGCTTGTACCCTTCGGTCAGGATAATGTCCACATCCTTGACGCGGGCGATCAGCTCCTCGATGGGGACAAAGCGGTTTTCCATGATGGCGGCCTTCGTGTGGGAGGCCACCACCGTTACCTGGGCGCCGGCCTTTGTCAGGCGCCAGCTGTCCTTGCCCTCCCGGTCGATTTCAAACTCGTGGGCGTCATGCTTGATCACCGCAACGCGCAGGCCGCGCCGCCCCAGCTCGGGTATCAGCTTCTCAAGAAGCGTTGTTTTGCCCGTGTTGGAATAGGCCACCACGGAATAAACAGGAATCGTCATTATAAAACAACCTTTATGCGTTATTAGTCCTGATGGGTCTTCTCAAGGTAACCCGCAAAAGCCGCGACGGCTGGGTTTTCCTGGTCTTCGTGCCAAAAGCACTGGAGCTCTTCATTTTTGCCGACGGGATAACATATCAGCTCGCTGTGCAGGCTCATCCGGCTGAGCATGGTGGACACCAAAACGCCCTGCCCCAGCTCCGTGGCCATGTACGCCGACTCGATGTTGGGCGAGATGATGATTTCTGACGGCGTAAAGCCGAGCTCCCGGCATTGCTTTCTTGCCCTGGCGCGGGTTTCAGACTCCGTCTCATGGCTGGAAGCCGCCTTTATAAAGGGCTCCGTCCTGAAATCCTCGACGGTGGCCCCCTCCCGCACCCGGGGATTGTCGGGTGATACAAGGAGCACCAGGGGCGTTTCCAGCACCTTCATTTTTTTGATCCCCGAGCCCTTCGGGGCAAACTCGGCGTAGGTGATGATCAGGTCCAGCTTCCGCTCCATAAACAGCTCGATCAGCTTAAACTGCGGGTGCCGTTCCCCGATGAAGCGGATGTCGGGGTTCTCGCTCTTTAAACTCTTAAACGCCTGCGTGATCTCTGAAGATATTTCCAGCCACTCCAGATACCCGATCCGGATGGTGCTGTAGACGGCGCTGTAGTACTGTTTTGTCTGGTCCATCGTGTCGTGATACTCTTTTTCAAACCTCGAAAACAACGCCATAAAGTTTTCCCCGGCCTTCGTCAGCGCAACATAATGGTGCGTCCGGATAAACAGCTTAAAGCCGATATCCTCCTCAAGCTTGGCGATATACTTGCTGACAGACTGCTGGGTCATAAACATCAGCTTCGCCGTTTCCGTAAAGCTGAGGGTCTTGCAGAGCGTCAAAAAGCACCGCACGGAAACTTCGTTGATCAAGACAGCACCTCCCTGTCGCTTATTTTATCACAGCCCCCTGCCGGGTACAAACAGGCTTGCCCGGGGGCCGGGGTAATGACACAGAGCGCCGGGCGCCTCCCCGCCGGGGTCAGGCCAGTAAAAAAGCGCCGGCATACCGGTTATTTTTAAGCCCGCAGCCTGCCGGCATTCTTTCTGCCGGCGATGAGGCCGATAAGCCCGACCACAAGGCTGAAGGCCAGGCCGATAAACAGCGGGTCGAAGGTAAACACCTTCCACACGCCGAAAATCAGGACCATCAGCGGGCCGCCGGTGATGCAGGCCATGATGTATCTCCTGTCAACCCTGCCGCCTGCAAACAGCGCCAGCATGAGGGGTATAAACATCACCGCGCCGCGCAGTCCCATGGACATATAGGCAAAGCTCTGGATGGCCGTATTCCCCAGCACGGCGGCGAGAATAACGCCAACAGCCATAACGATGACGATGATCAGTCTTGAAACAGCCAGCTCCCTTTTTGAATCGGGCGCCTTCTTTGACAGCTTTTTAATTATATCGTTGTTGATGATGGCGCTGATGCCGAGCGCCAGCCCCGCTCCGGTGCCGACGACGGCAAACAGGAGCGTCGCCAGCATGACGCCGCCCAAAAACGGCGGCACATGCTTGATGATGAACGTTGTCATCGCCACCGCCGTATTTTTTGCGGTTTCAGGGTCGTTCACCGTGCGCATGTACAGCCCCACGAGAATACCGCCGATACCCACCGGCGGGATCATCAGCGTGCTGATGAGGGCGCCGAGCCGCGCCGTCCTGTCGGTTTTGCCGCTCATGACCGCCTGGGCATAGGTCTGCGTTGTCAGAACGCCAAAGATCAGCGAGGCGCCGGCGCCCAGGTCGACGCCGATGCCCCGGGCAAAAAGCCCGAAATTCTGGTCAAGGGCGCGCACCTGCGACAGAAACGCCCCCGGCCCTTTTGCCAGCACAAGAACGGCCACGGCGCAGAAAACAACGGTAATATACAGCAATGTCAGTTTGAAAATGCCCACCATGCCGGCGCCGTTGATGCCGCCGAGGGTCACATAGATCACCATTAAAACCGCGCCGATAATCAGCGCCGGGACTGTCCCGACAGCGGGCAGGATCACGAGAATGACGGCAGCCGCCGACAGCAGCTGCGACAGGATGTTGATAAAAGTTCCGACAGAAGAGAGCACGGAGGCCAGCATGCCGGCCGTCTGCCCGTACTCCTTTGCGACAATGCCCACAAGGGTGGTCGAGCCCGACGCCCTGTACGGCTTGACGAATCCGATTGCCAGAAGCAGCGCCGCGATGCCGCCGCCCAGGGTAAACCACCAGGCCGACATGCCGTATTTATACGCCAGCTGCGCCGTTCCGATCGTGGAGGAGCCGCCGACCAGCGTGCCCATAATGGTGCCGGCGACGACGGCCGCGCCGCTTTTGCCGGCCCCTGACATGAAGTCGGCGGCGGATTTTACGCGCGTTCCGGAGTAAATGCTCAGTCCTACAAATACAACGAGGGTAATAAGTATGCCCGCGAGGGTCATTGTGCTCATTATTAAATCATGCTCCTAATCGTTTCGGGAATAATCAGCTCGGCTTCGGTCTTCGAGATAACCTCTTCCACCGTAACGCCGGGAGCAAGCTCTTCAAGCACAAGCCCTTCCGCCGTGCGGTGCAAAACACACAGCTCGGTGACGATGTAATCCACCTCTCCCGCCGCCGTCAGCGGGAGCCTGCATTTTTTAAGTATCTTCGGTTTGCCCGTTTTATCGCAGTGTTCGGTCATGACAATCACCGTCCGCGCGCCGGAAACCAGGTCCATTGCCCCGCCCATGCCGGCCACCGTCTTGCCCGGAACCGTCCAGTTGGCGAGATTGCCCTCCTGGTCCACCTCATAGGCGCCCAGCACCGTCACCGCCACGTGGCCGCCCCGGATCAGGCCGAAGGAGGTAAAGCTGTCAAAGCAGCAGCCGCCGGGCCGCAGCAGCGACACCGCGCCGGCGGCGTCGACCACATTGGGGTCAAACTCCTCATCCTCCTTTGGCGCGCCCGTCAGACCGATCACGCCGTTTTCGGAATCAATCCATATATCAACGCCCTCCGGCAGAAAATTCAAACACATGGTGGGCATACCGATCCCGAGATTGACAAGATCGCCGTCCTTGAAGAACCGGGCGGTTCTGTATGCGATCAATTCTCTTCCCTGAAGCGTCATATCCGTCATTTCCGTCACCCTCCTAAGCCTTCACGATCATATCCACAAGGCAGCCCGGGGTGTGGATCATATCAGGATCAAGTGCGCCGACTTCTACAATTTCCTCGGCCTCACAGATAACGATGTCAGCCGCGGTTGCGAAAATTTGGTTAAAGTTGCGCGCTGTCCGGCGGTAGACCAGATTGCCCATTCTGTCGGCCTTCCAGGCGTGGATAATGGCCACATCCCCGCGCAGCGCCTTTTCCAGCAGATATTTTTTGCCGTCCAGCTCGATAATCTGCTTGCCTTCCTCCACAGGCGTCCCGATGCCCACGGGCGTCAAAACGCCGCCGATGCCGGCGCCGCCGGCCCGGACACGTTCGCACAGCGTCCCCTGGGGGACAAACGTCACGTCAATTTCTCCGGCAACCACCTTTTCCACCGTTTCGGTATTGCTGCCGATATGCGAGCAGGTGATATGGCGGATTCGGTTTTCATGTACCAGCAGGCCGATGCCGCGGCCCCGGACGCTGGTGTTGTTGGAGATGATGTTGAGATTTTTGCAGCCCTTATCAATAATCCCTTTGATCAGTGTTTCCGGCACGCCAATATTGACAAAGCCCGGGATAAGTATCGTCTGATTGTCGTGCAGGGCTTCCATTGCTTTCTCAAGGGAAACTACCTTGTCCATCGGGGGTTTGTATCCTTTCCTTTGCCTAACCGCTCCGGGTATCCGTTCGGTACCCGGAGCGGTTCGTCCCAGCCTATTCGGCTTTAAACGTCGGTTCGTAGGTTCTTTCGTCGCGCAAGCAGTGGCGTGTGATGCCAAGCAACTCTCTCGCGTCGTCGGCGGTGGCGATTTCGCGTCCGGCCAGCTTCGAGAGCTCAACGGCCCGCTCAACCAGCTGGAGGTTGGTGGCGATGACGCCCTTGGAGAGGTAAATGTTGTCCTCCAGGCCGACACGGAGACCGTCGCAGCCCAGGGCCAGACCGGCCAGCATCATGGGCATGTGCGCCTTGCCGATACCGGAAACGGACCAGGTGGCCCCTTCCGGCAGCTTGCTGACAGCAAAGGCCAGATACTCCGCGCTGCCCGGCATGGCGCCGCCGACGCCCATAATGAACTGGATGTGCGGGGGCTTCGGGATGCCGTGCTTGTTGACATAATACATCACGCTGTCCAGATGGCCCGTATCAAACACCTCAAACTCCGGCTTGATGTCGTGCTTGATGACTTCCTGGCTCAACAGGTTCAGGAAGCGGGGGCTGTTCTCAAAGATATAGCTGTTGGCCCAGTTGAGGGTGTTGGGGTCAAAGGAGCACATCTCGGGCTTGAGGGCGCCCAGGTGCTGCAGGCGCTTGTAGTCCTCATACTCGCCGCCGGAGGTGGTGAGGTTGATGAGGATGTCCACGCCGGCCTTCTTGCAGGCCTCGCGGGTGGCCTCAACGGCCTCGGTGAACTTCTGAAGGCTCATGGATTTGTAACCGATCTGCATCTCGCCGCCCACCACTTTGTCCTCACGGACATGGATATGGGCGATGGAAGCGCCCGCCTTCGCGCAGGCGACAATCTGCTCGGCAAGCTCCTCCGCAGTGTAGGGCACCGTGGGCGCCTGTTCCTTTTTCGTACCGGCGCCGCACAGGCAGACCTGGATCATTATTTTATTGGACTTGGCCATGATACAATCTTTCCTTTCAAATACTCAAATTGAACGGTTTTATATATGGGGTTGAGACGTTATTACACAGGATCGTCTAAAAATTTCTTGGCCAGCTTGAAGACCTCGAACAGCTGCTTGTCGCGCTTTTTCTTAATCTCGCTTAAATCGAGGCCCTCGTAGTCGTAAAAGCCTTTGCCGGTTTTGATGCCCAGCCTGCCCTCGTCGACCATCTTGGCCAGGGTGACGGGCAGCTCGTCGCCGTTTTTTGGCATTGTGTAGCTGCGGTTTTTGTAGTTGTTGGCGGTCATGTCCACGCCGCCGAAATCGATGCGCTTGAGCAGGCCCAGCACGACGGCGCGGGGAATGAAGGAGGCCTTTGCGGCAAGGTCAATGGCCTCGGCGTCGCAGTAGCCGTTGTCCAGCAGGAAGAACACCTCGCGGTTGAGGCACTGTTGCAGGCGGTTGACGATATAGCCCTGGATAAATTTCTTCATCAGGACGGCCGTTTTGCCGCATTTTTTGAGCATGGCCAGCGCGATGTCCGCATACTCCTGGGGCGCCTCCTCGCTCTTTACCACCTCGACCAGGGGTATCAGCTCCGGCGGGGCGTACCAGTGGCAGATAATCGTCTGGGGCAGCAGCTTTTTCGGAACGATTTCAAAAATATTGAGCGCCGACGTGTTGGACGCGACAATGACGTCGCCGGGCAGGATGTCGGCCAGTTCCGCATAAAGCTCTTCCTTGGCGTCTTTTTTCTCGACAATGGTCTCCATGACGAAATCGGCGCCCCGGACGGCCTCGGCCACGGTTTCCTTAAAGCTGATTCTGGCATAGATGGCGTCTATATCCTCCGCCTTGATTTCGCCCTCTTCGGCAAAGGTCTTAAGGCTCGATTGAAGCGCGGCTTTCGCCTTCTCGCGGGTTGCCTCGCTTCTCGTCCACATGGTAACCTCGTAGCCGCCGATGGCAAATGTCTGTGCGATGCCCGGGCCCATCGTGCCCGCGCCGAGAACGGCAATTTTCTTAATATCGCTGATACTCTTCATAGTGAAATCCTCATTTTTTGTTATATTGCCCCACAAGGCGGACTTGTGGGGCAATTGTTTTCCGTCTTAGAAAGAGCCTTCTTCCCAGGCAACCAGACGGACAAAGCCGCCGTCTGCCATCTCGCAGCGGAACGGGAACGCGGCGATGATCATGCGTTTGCCGGTGACCAGGTCGATGTCGCCGCCGGCGTTTTCAACGGTGCAGACGCCGGCCTGCATGAAGAGTCTGTGGCAGGGCTCGTAGTCCGGGTACTCAACCGCGGGGTCCTTGCCGGTGGCCTTGCGGTAAGCCGTGTCGAGCCAGGGCATCTGCTCTTTGAGGGGGTGATGCCACAGCGGCGCGTCGGTGGCGCCCCAGGTGCCGGTAATACCCTTGATCTTCTTCTCGTGGATCAGCCAGTTGGCAACCTCGGGGCCCATGCCGGGATAGTAGTTGAAGTACTTGTCGTTGTTGATTCTCCAGTAGTGGTGGAAGCCCGTGTTGACAACAACCCAGTCGTTCTCGCGGATCTCAAGTCCGTCCTTTTTACAGGCGGCCTCAAAATCGGAGGGCTTCAGCTCATACCACAGGCCGTCCTCAAAGCCGGTTTTCCATTTGGCCTCAAACTCGTCTCTCAGGTGGCGCATGTCCAGGATAACGCCGGTGCCGATGCAGTACTCCAGCGGAATCTCGTTGAGAGAGTAGCCGTTGCGGGCGCGGTCAACCTCTTCCTCGTGGAGAACGTGGTTGGGCGCGTCCATGTGCGTGCCGGCGTGCAGAGTGCCGGTGTAGGTCATGGTGCGCTTGTGGAACCGACCCAGATACTGGCCGCGGGGGAAGATAAGGTCCTGCCGGGCGCCGGGGAAGGGCCACAGCGGGGTGTCGACGCCCCAGGGCTGCGAAAGGTCGTAAATCTTCGTCATCTTGTTCCTGTCAAGATACATCCTGTTTTTGTCGAGCGGCATATAAGCCATATGAAAAACCTCCATTCAATTTGTATTGTCGGTGACTGGTTTAAGCTTGCTGCTCACTAATACTAAACCTTGGAATCATTCCAAAGTCAAGGGTTAATCTTTAATTATTATTGGACTTTCAACAAAAATCATATATAATATTTTAGAAACGGTCAAAACAGTACCCGAAGGCTATATTCCGGGCATTTTACCCAAGCGTTTTAACGCCTGGATTAGAGCGCCTGCCTTAATATGCTCAGGTTTTGTCCGTTTCATTTCAATACGCGCCTGACAAAGTACTTTTTTCCGCATCGATTGACAAGGGGGTTGCGGCCGTGCGGTATAAAATCGGCGATGTTGCCCGGATCCTCGGGATTTCACCCGATTTGATCCGTTATTATGAGGAAAAGGGCGTCGTCACCCCGCAAAAGGACCCTTTCAACAATTACAGATATTTCGATACCTGGGACATCAATTTTTTAATTGACTGCCTGTGGTTTAAAAACTTCGGCTTCGGCATCGAGCAGGTGGCCAACATTGTCTCCCAGAACACCTATGACGATTTGATCGGCAACCTGATCCGGCGGGGCGACGAAATTGAGGAGTCCATCCGGTATCAGGAGCTGCTCTTGCAGCGCATCCGGAAGTATACCGAAATTCTGCACAAGCTCCGGGGCTATATCGGCAAGTGCGCCATCCGGCGCAGCTCCGAGTTCGTCCGGTACATCAACCGCCACAACACCACCTACGACGAAAATACCGAGCTGCAGCAACTCAGCCGCCAGTGGCTGAAATACATGCCCTTTTCCCGGCGGTATTTCGAGGTCCCCGAGGACGGCCTGACCGGCGAGGGCGACGATTACGCATGGGGCTTTTCCATCGCCATGCCCTATGTGGAGGCTTTTAAAATAGAGGTGAAGCCGCCCGTTCAGCTCG
This sequence comes from Sporobacter termitidis, assembly GCA_029267955.1. Taxonomy (GTDB): domain Bacteria; phylum Bacillota; class Clostridia; order Oscillospirales; family Oscillospiraceae; genus Sporobacter; species Sporobacter termitidis_A. The sequence continues at coordinate 43,617 of JAJUHI010000002.1, forward strand.
TGCCGTCTCAGCTGTGCATCCATTCGGCCTTTACCAGCACCGGAAAGGACAAGTTCACCGCCCGCCATTTGGACTATATGATGGAATACGCCGAAAAGAACGGCCACCGGATCGCCGGCCGCGCCTTCGGCAATCTGGCCTGCAGCGTTGTGGAAAACGGCGAGATCACCGGGTTTTTTGAGGTCTGGCTCCCGATTGAGGATAAAAAACACCAAAAATGACGGAGGGATTCCGCTGTCATCCATCTTTCAGCAAATCTATCATATAGCCCGCCAAATCCCCTATGGGCGCGTCACAACCTACGGGCAGCTGGCGCGGCTCTTAGGCTCTCCTGTGAACGCCCGGGTGGTGGGCTATGCCATGAACGGCTGCAAAGACAGCTCCGTGCCCTGCCACCGGGTTGTCAACCGCTTCGGCGGCCTGTGCGGCGCCTTTTTGCCTCTGGGTAAAGAAACCCACCGGACGCTCTTAGAGATGGAAGGGGTCGCGTTTACCCCCGACGGCAACGTGGATATGGACCGGTTTATGTGGTACGGACCGGAGGAAGAGAAATAATGGGCAGAGCCCTTGCCCTCAATATCGGTAATACCGTCGGGCAAGGGCTCTGTATATAAACCGGTATGATGGTATACAGCTAAGCATACCGTAGGGGCCGCCGTCCTCGGCGGCCTGATTTGTTACGCCTGATTGACGGGTCGCCGAAGACGGCGACCCCTACGCATTATACGGAAACCTCGGGAAACCGCACAGGGCCTCCCTAGCGAGGTTGGTTATGGTGCACACACGGCAAGGGTAGAACCCTTGCCCTACATAGCATTACCGATTCGTAGGGCAAGGGCTCTGCCCTTGCCGTTAGATTGTAGATAACCTGCTTTTATGTAAAGTGTTCGTAAGGTTTGCCGACAACCTGATTTTCCAGCCTTTTATAGCCGCACCTTGACCGGGTCCGCAGCGGTGATGCTGTTTTCCGTAACGGTACAGTCCACAGCCAGTATGTTGACACCCGCCGCCTTGGCGTCCCGGAGCGCCTCCCCAAAGGCGGGGTGCGTCGCCCAGTTGGGCTCCATATGGCGCACGCCCTTCATCTGGATGATAAAAACGGCATACGCCTCATAACCGTCCGCCGCGGCGGATTTCAGCTCCAGCAGGTGGCGGACGCCCCGCTCGGTGGGCGCGTCGGGGAACCGGGCCACACCGTCCTCCTCCAGGGTGACGCCCTTCACCTCCACCAGCGCCCGGCGGCCGCCGGCCTCGATGTAAAAGTCAAAGCGCGAGCCGCCGTACCGGTATTCCGGCTGGATGAGGCTGATATCGCGGAACACCCCGCCGCCGCGCACCCATTCGGCGAAGACCTTGTTGGGCGCGCTGGAATCGATATTGACAAGCCGGTTTCCCTTCCATACGGCGATCAGGTCGTATACCGTCTTCCGTAAGGGCTTGTCAGTTACCCCGGCGTCCTGCACCAATACCGCAGCGCCGGGTATTAAGAGCTCCCGGCACCGGCCGGTATTCTTTACATGGCAGACCTCTTTTTTGCCGTCAAGCTCGATATGGGCGATAAACCGGTTGGGGCGGTCGATAAAGACTGCCCGGCGGATGTTTTCATAGGTCATTGTTGCATATTTCTCCCCGGTGTAGTGGCAGGTCAAAGCCCCGCCATACAGGAGTGTGGCAGGTCAAAGCCCCGCCACAGTGGCGGGGCTTTAGCCTGTTTTTATATCTTAGCCAATCGCGGTCAGGCCGCCGTCGGGATAGAGGATGTTGCCGGTCATAAAGTCGGAGGCGGGAGCGGCCAGGAAGACGGCGGTGCCGACGATGTCTTCCGGCGTGCCCATCCTGCGCATGGGGTTGCCTTCGCCCTGCTGCTTGAGATACTCGTCGACGGTGACGCCGGCGTCGGCGGCGCGCTTTTCAAAGACGGAGACCATCATGGGCGTGGCGGTGATGTTGGGGCCAATGGCGTTGACCGTGACGCCGAAGGGGCCGAACTCGGAGGCCAGCTGCTTTGTCAGCATGTCAACGGCGCCCTTGGTGGCGCAGTAACCGGCGTTGCCGGGGCCCTTTGTGGCGATCTTGCCGCGGACGGAGGAGAGGTTGATGATCTTGCCGTAGCCGTTCTCCTTGAAGTGGCGGCCGAAATGCTTGGCGGAAATCATAAAGCTGGTGATGTTGGCGTCCAGCATTTGACGGAAGGTTTCGATGTCAAAGTCCAGCGCGTCCTGCTTCTTGTTGAAGCCCTGCGCGTTGACAAGAATGGTGATCTTGCCTCCCAGCTGCTTCTTGGCTTCGGCGACGAGGGCCTCCACATGGGCCTCGTTGGTGGCGTCGGCAGCGTAGTAGCAGACCGTTTCGCCGGTAGCGGCCTTGATCTCCTCCTGGGCCTTCTTGAGGGAATCCTCCTTGCGGCTGGAGATGAGCACATTGGCGCCCGCTTCCACGAGCCCCTGGGCAATCGCCTGGCCAAGTCCGCCGGCGCCGCCGATGACAACCGCGGTTTTGCCGGAAAGGTCAAAAAGTTTGCATGCCATGATTTTTGCTCCTTTGCTACAATAAATTTGGAACTGGAGCACGGCGGCCAGCCGTGCTTCTTTCCATCTCATGCCTAAGCTACAATGAAGGGGTTAATTGGCCTGACGGTACCTCCTTTGGACTCATCACGTCCGCAACTGAAACAG
>JAJUHI010000003.1 GCA_029267955.1 Sporobacter termitidis
CTGCGGCGGCATCATCAGGCCCGACGTGGTGCTGTATGAAGAGAAGCTTGATACCGATGTGATCAACGAGGCCTTGCATTACATCCGGGAGGCCGATATGCTGATCATCGGCGGCACCTCGCTGGTTGTCTTCCCGGCGGCGCGGCTTATCGACTTCTACCGGGGCGACAAGCTGGTGCTGATCAACAAGGGCGCCACCAGCCGCGACGCCGACGCCAATCTCCTGATCCAGGAAAAAATCGGTGAAGTGTTCGCGCAGGTGTAAAATCAGAGCCGGAGCTCAAACTCCGGCTCATGCAATACCGGGATACCGTCCATGCCCGCTTGGGTGATGGACGGCTTGAGTTTTCGGGAGCGTTTTATCAAAGCTCAGGCCAGGGTGACCCTCGGGTTTACGTACCGGCCCTTCTTCTGCGTGTCGTTTCCGTGCTGGACGGCCCTTTCCGGGCAGCGGTGCAGGCAGGCCAGGCACAGGGTGCAGGCGCCCTCCCAGACCGGTTTTCCGCCCGCGCCGGCCTGGATGCAGCGCATGGGACAGATCTCGATGCACAGCCCGCAGGCGGTGCATTTCTCGTCGGCGTGGAGCTTGCTGGTGTTTTTTGAAGTGCTGACCTCCTGCATGGGCATGAACAAGTCCTTGGGGGGCGCGCCGACAGCGCCGGGTTTTTTGGCCTTCACCGCGCTTATTATTTGCTCCAGCTGCCGGTCGGCGTTATCGAGCATCGCCTCCAGCCGCTGGGGGGAGGGGACGTCTGACCAGACGATAAAGTTGTCCGGCATGACAAGGTCAAACCCGCCGGAAAAACGGATGCCCTTTTCCTTTAACAGCGCGCCCAGGGCCCCCGCTTCGCCGCCGGTGCTCTCCCCGCAGGTGAAGACGCCATAGACATATTGGTCCGTGAAGCCGGCGAGGTTCAGCTTCTCAAGAAAGCGGGCGACGGCGCCCGGCACCGTCCACGCAAAGGTGGGGATGACAAAGCCCAGGCGCTCGTCGCCGCCCAGGTCGAAATCGTATTGGCCCTCCCGAAGGGACGCGCCGATGGAGACGAGGCGGTCATTTGTGGCCGCGGCGATTTTTTCGGCGGCGTACTGGGAGTTGCCGGTGGCGGTAAAGTAGAAAATCATATGATTAAACGGCTCCTTTCAAACGCTTAAAGGCTCAGTCGCTGCCCAGCGCCTCGAAGCGGCGGCTGCCGCCCTTCTCCAGGTAGGCTGTCAGAAGCGCCGACAGCAGGATGATCAGCCCGGCGCACAGCAGCAGAAACGTCTCCGCGTCCATAAACCGGCTGAGGAGAAAGATGTACAATAGGCCCAGGGGGAGAATGACGGCGGCGGCCCCGGCCATCGTCAGGATGGTGGCCAGCCCCTGCTTGATGGGCTGGACCTCGTTTATCCAGTCCAGCCTGGGGAACAGCAGGTTGATCGCCACGCCTAAAAGCGCGGTAAAAACCGTAAACAGCAGCGGCAGGCACAGCATCAGGATAAACTGCAGCACCGTAACGCGGAAGAAAACCGCGCAGATCAGGGCTGACAGCACGGCCGGCGCGCCGCAGACCAAAATGTGCATCAGCGCCTTGGCCAGCAGGATATCAAAGCTGCGCACCGGGAGGCTGCGGGCAATCCAGAGGTTTTTGCCTTCCAGCGAGACCGAGGGCGCCGAGACGATGTTCAGCGCGGAAACGGCGGTGAGCCCGGCGATAATGAGGGCGGCCGGGGAGACGGTAACGCCGAAGCCGGCCAGCTGGCCGGTGATCTCAAGCAGCATGTCGCGCTTGAACCCCAGAAACACAGCCCCCACCACCATGAACAGGCTGCCCAGCCACGTGTTCATGATGTATATCGGGCTGGAGATAAAGTGGCGCAGTTCCTTGAAGACAAAGGCCGCCCGCACGCTGGAGACCTTCAGGGCCTTCCGGGTGTATTTGATTTTGGCGACGCCCCGGTTCGCCGTGGCGATTTTGATGAAGTTGGCAGAGAGCACCATGACCGCCAGGACAAAGGGCGCCACGGCGCAGATCACAAAAATCAGCATGCTGAGGGCGCTGCCGCTGGCGATGGCGTTGCCCAGGTGGTAAACGGGAAACAGCGCGTTTTTGAGGTCCTCGGCAATCCGGGTGCTGTTTAAAATCAGCGTCTGGATGTTCTTTTGAATATTGGAGAAGAACCAGATGTACACGGCAAAAAAGAGCAGCGACAGGATCAGCGTAAAGATGTTTTTATTGCGCAGGCGCGACGTGATCAGCGCCACCAGCCAGGCAAAAAAGCTTGCCACCGCCAGGGACGTCAAGGGGATAACCAGCATGGCGACGATGTAGAACACAACGCCCGCAGCGTTTACCGGCTGGGTCACGAGCCAGACCACAAACACCGGCACGGCGATAAACGCCGCAAACAGATAATCCAGCATCAGCAGCGCGACAATCCGGCTCAACAGGATGCTGGAGGGCCGCAGCGGCAGGGACAGCAGCAGGTCGTTATCCCGGGCGCTGAAAATCTGGGCCTGTACGGCGAAAACGCTGCCCACAAAGCAGAAGGCGAAAACGAGAATCCCCGCCAGGGCGAAGTAAAACCACCCGAAGCCTGTTTGAAACAGCGGCCCGCTCAGCTGGTAGAACATCGTCCCGAACATCATGAAGAGGGCGCCCACAACGTAGACCACCAGCAGCGCAATGAGAACGGCGACAACCGGGCTGCGTTTTTTGGCCCTCCGGGCGTGCGGAAACATCTGCGAAAACAGCGCGCGCAGGTTGATTTTGATAAGCGACATCATGACTTGTCTTCCTCCAGCTCCAGAAAGACCGATTCCAGAGACGAATCGCCCTTGACCTCCTCCATGGTCCCGGAGACCACCAGCTTGCCGCGGCGGATGATGGCCACCTTGTCGCAGAGCTTTTCGGCCACCTCCAGCACGTGGGTGGAGAAGAAGATGGCGGCGCCGCCGGCGCACATGTCCCGCATAATCGTTTTCAGGGAATGGGACGCCACGGGGTCCAGACCCACAAAGGGCTCGTCTAAAATCATCAGACGGGGCTCGTGGATGAGGGCCGAGATGATGGCCAGCTTCTGCTTCATGCCGTGGGAGTAGGAGGAGATCGGCTGCGCCAGGTCGTCCGTCAGCCCGAAAAGGTCGGCATACCGGTGGATGCGCTCCTGCCGGATATCCGCCGGGACGCCGAAGACGTCGGCGATGAAATTGAGATATTTGATACCCGGCATAAACTCGTACAGATCGGGATTGTCGGGGATGTAGGCGATGCGCCGCTTGCACTCCAGCGGCTGCGTCCGGATGGACATGCCGTCGATGTAAATCTCGCCCGCGTCAAACTGCAGGATGCCGCAGACGGACTTGATGGTTGTCGTCTTTCCGGCGCCGTTGTGGCCGATGAAGGCGCAGATCTCGCCGCCGTTAATCGTCAGGGACAGATCGTCGACGGCCTTTTTGCCCCCGTAGGTTTTTGTAAGGTGTTCAATTTTCAGCATCTTTTAGCCTCCAATCAGTCGCAGTAGAGACATATTACCACATCATGGAATCGCATACAAGGCGGATAAAATTAAGTTACGATTAAAAAGGAAAACGGGCGCCGCAGCGCCCGTTTATTCATAAACAGCCCGCTCACGACAGCCGGCTTTTAAAGTCCTCGTATCCGAAGGCTTTGACAAGCTGTACGGCGCCGTCCTGCCGCAGCAGGGCGATGGACGGCAGGTTGACGCCGTTGAAGGTGTTGTTTTTGACCATGGTGTAGATGGCCATATCGGTGAAGACCAGCTTGTCGCCGGGCGATAATGGCCGGTCAAAGCTGTAATCGCCGATGATATCGCCGGCCAGGCACGTGGGCCCGCCCAGGCGGTAATTGTATCTCTTTGTGCCCGGATAACCCGAGCCGAGAACGACGGGCCGGTACGGCATCTCCAGCACATCCGGCATGTGGCAGGCGGCGGAAGCGTCCAGAATGGCGGTGCGGACGTCGTTTTCCACGATGTCCAGAACCGTGCTGACCAGATAGCCGGCGTCCAGCGCCACCGCCTCGCCCGGCTCTAAGTAGACCTCGACGCCGTACGTGTCCCGGACGCGGATGATCTGGCGGACCAGCGTTTCTATGTCGTAATCCTGCCGGGTGATGTGGTGGCCGCCGCCGAAGTTGACCCAGGACATCCGGCGCAGAACCCTGCCGAAGCCTTTTTCAAAGGCCTCCAGGGTTTTAACCAGCGCGTCGGCGTTTTGTTGGCACAGGGTGTGAAAATGCAGGCCCGTCACGCCGTCCAGCCGGTCTTCATGAAAATGCGCCCGGGTCACGCCGAGCCGGGAGCCCTTCGCGCAGGGGTCGTACAGGGCGTGGCCCTGGGTGGAGCATTCGGGATTGACCCGGATGCCGATTTTTTTGCCCGCTTTCAGCGCGATATCGCCGAACCGCTCCAGCTGGGCGAAGGAATTGAAGACGATATGGTCGCCGACCGCGGCGATCTCGTCAAACTCGTCCTCCCGGTAGGCCGCCGCGAACACGTGGACCTCGCCGCCCATCTCCTCGCGGCCCAGCCGGGCCTCGTGCAGGCCGCTGGCGGCCGTCCCGCTGAGGTACCTGCCGATGAGCGGGTACAGGGCGTACATGGAGAACGCCTTTTGGGCCAAAAGGATCTTGCAGCCGGTCCTGTCCATCACGCTTTTTAAAATCTCCAGGTTTCGGATCAGGCGGCCCTCGTCGACAATATAATACGGCGTTGGGATAGCGCCCAGGTCAAATCCGGCCTGAATCGAACCGGCCTGCATCAGTCCACCAGCTCCGGATTAAAGCTCTCCCGCCAGGGCAGCCCCCACTTGTTGAGGGCGTCCATAAACGGGTCCGGATCAAACTCCTCCACATTGTAAACGCCGGGCTTCTGCCAGGTCCCGTTCATCACCAGCATCGCGCCGATCATGGCGGGCACGCCCGTGGTGTACGAGATGGCCTGGGAGCCCACCTCCCGGTAGCTCTCCTGATGGTCGCAGACGTTATAAAGATAATAGTGCTTGACCTTGCCGTCCTTTTTGCCGGTATAGATGCAGCCGATGTTCGTCTTGCCCTTCGTCCGGGGCCCCAGGGAGGCCGGGTCGGGCAGAACCGCCTTTAAGAACTGGAGCGGGACGATCTTTTTGCCCTCAAATTCAATGGGCTCAATGGACGTCATGCCCACGTTCTCCAGGCATTTGAGATGCGTCAAATAGCTCTGGCTGAAGGTCATGAAAAAGCGGATGCGGCGCACGCCGGGGATGTTTTTCGCCAGGGATTCCAGCTCCTCGTGGTGCAGCAGATACATGTCCTTGGGGCCGATTTCCGGGAAATTATAGACCCTCTTGATCTCCATGGGCTCGGTTTCGATCCAGCGGCCGTCCTCCCAGTAGCTGCCCTTGGCCGTCACCTCCCGGATGTTGATCTCCGGGTTGAAGTTGGTGGCGAAGGGGTACCCGTGGTCGCCGGCGTTGGCGTCCAGAATATCTATCTGCTCGATCACGTCAAAGTGGTGCTTGAGGGCGTAGGCGGTAAAGACGCCGGTGACGCCGGGGTCAAAGCCGCTGCCCAGAAGGGCCGTGATGCCCGCCTTTTCAAACCGGTCTTTATAAGCCCACTGCCATTTGTACTCGAACTTGGCCGTATCCGGCGGCTCGTAATTGGCCGTGTCCACGTAATGGGTCTTTGTGGCGAGGCAGGCGTCCATAATCGTCAGGTCCTGGTAGGGCAGCGCCAGGTTCAGGACGACGTCGGGCCTAAATTTCTCGATGAGGGCGATCAGCTCGTCCACGTTGTCGGCGTTTACCTGGGCGGTCTGTATTTTCGTTTTGCCGCCGGAGAGCTTTTCCTTCAAGGCGTCGCATTTGCTTTTTGTCCGGCTGGCGATCATGATTTCCTCAAAGACATCGCTGTTTTGACAGCATTTGTGGATGGCTACGCTGGCAACGCCGCCGCAGCCGATGATCAGTGCTTTTCCCATGGTTACTCCTCCGTTTCCCGCCGCCGACGCGGCGGTGTCATGAATTTTCCGGCTTGCCGGGGCATCGCTTTCGCGCTCTATATCATAAGCGAGAGCAGCAGCTCCCGCAGCAGCTTGCAGGCCGTTGCCGTGGACACGCCGCTCTGGTCGTAAACCGGCGACAGCTCCACCAAATCGCAGCCGACCACCCTCAGCCCGCAGACCTCCCGGATGGCCGCGCGCAGCTGGTCAAAGCTCACGCCGCCGGGCTCCGGCGTCCCGGTGCCGGGGAAGACCGACGGGTCCAAAACGTCCAAATCCACCGTCAGGTACACGGGCTGATCCTTTAAGCGGCGGACAACCGCGTCCAGGCCGCCGAAGTCGAACATCCGCAGGTGGGTATGGCCCTGTTTGGCAAAGTCGAACTCGCTGCGGTCCCCCGAACGGATGCCGAACTGGTAGATCCGCCCGTCGCCCACCAGCTCGTGGCAGCGGCGGAGGACGGCGGCGTGGGAATGGGCCGCGCCCAGATAGTCGTCCCGCAGGTCGGCGTGGGCGTCAAAGTGGATGATATGCGCCTCCGGGTATTTTTTAAAAACGGCCCGGAAAGCCCCCAGGGTCACCAAATGCTCGCCCCCCAGCATGACGGGGAGCTTGCCGTCGGCGACAATCCGCGACACGTAATCCTCTATCTGCTTTAGGGCCGGCGCGGGGTCCCCCAAGCTCAGCTCCAGGTCGCCGCCGTCGAAGACGGCGATCTCGCTCAGGTCGCGGTTCAGGTACGGGCTGTAGGTTTCCAGCCCGAAGGACTGGGCGCGCATCTCCCGGCTTCCAAACCGCGCCCCCGGCCGGTAGGAGGTGGTGGAGTCGAAGGGCGCGCCGAAGATGACGATGTCGGCCTCCGAATACTCTTTGTCGCAGCCGAGAAAGGTCTCGATATTTCTACTCAACATCCTTTAAAAGCTCCCATACGTAGTTTGGCAGGGCAAAGGCGCCGGCGTGCAGCTTTGTGTTATAATATCTCGTTTTCAGGCCCAAAGCATTCCAGCGGCTCTCGTCCAGGTCGCCCACGGGGTGATACCGTTTGGAGGCGAAGCCGAAGAGCCAGTGGCCGCTGGGGTAGGTGGGGATGTGGGCCTGGTACACGCGGCTGATGGGAAAGCACTGGACAATCCGTTTATGGGCCCGCTGCATGGCGATGGCGTCGTTTTCATAAAAGGGGCTCTCGTGCTGGTTGATCATGATGCCGTGTTCCCGGAGCGCCTTGTAGCAGTTGCCGTAAAACTCCTTTGTAAAGAGCCCCTCGCCGGGGCCGAAGGGGTCCGTGGAGTCGACGATGATCAGGTCATACTGATCTTCGCAGCTCCTGATATATTTCAGCCCGTCCTGGATGAGGATGTTGACGCGCTTGTCGTCAAAGCCGCAGGCAGTCTGGGGCAAAAACTCCCGGCAGACCTTGATGACCATCTCGTCGATTTCCACCAGGTCGATTTTGCGGATGGCGTCGTACCGGGTCAGTTCCCTGGCCACGCCGCCGTCCCCCGCGCCGATGACCAGCACGTCCCGGACCAGGGGCGACACGGCCATGGCCGGATGGACGATCATTTCGTGGTAGATAAATTCGTCCTTCTCCGTGAGCATCATATAACCGTCCAGCGTCAAAAAGCGCCCGAACTCGGCGGACTCGAACACGTCGATGCGCTGGAAGGGGCTCTGCTCGGAGAACAGCTGTCTGTTCGTCCGGATGGAGAATTTAACGTCCTTCGTATGCTTTTCAGAAAACCAGAGGTCCATTCACGCATCTCCTTTCAGCACGTTGAGCCGGTTGACCTCCAAATCCTCCGTGCCCGTCAGGAAACAGCCCTTTTCCTTGGCATAGATGATATAGTCGATGATGTCGCCGGTGATCCGCTCTCCCGGCGCCAAAATCGGGATGCCGGGGGGATAGCTCATGACGTTCTCCGCGCAGATCTCGCCCCGGCAGTCAATAAGGGGCACGGATTTCTTCTCGGCGTAGAAGGCCTTTTGGGGCGTCGTGACAACGGCGGGGGAGATGTATTCGTATTCCAGCATGCCCGCCCGGTCTTTTTTGTACAGGCGGCGGATGTCCGCCAGGGCGCTGACCAGGCGCTCGATGTTCTTGTCCGAGTCGCCGATGGAAATATACGCGAGGAAGTTGCCGATATCCCCGAACTCCAGCTGGATATCGTATTCGTCCCGGAGAATATCGTATACCTCGATCCCCGCAAGGCCCACCTCCAGGGTGTGGACGGAGAGCTTGGTCATGTCAAAATCGAAAATCGTGTCGCCGTTGATAAGCTCCTTGGAATAGGCGTAATAGTCGCCGATTCTGTTGATTTCATCCCGGGCGTACTGGGCCAGCTCCATGACCCGTTTAAAGATGTCGCGGCCCTTCAGCGCGAGGTTCTTGCGGGAGATGTCCAAGCTCGACAGCAGCAGGTACGAGCCGCTGGTGGTCTGGGTGAGGTTGATGACCTGCCGGACGTAGTGGGGGTTGACGTTTTCTCCCGTCAATAGCAACGAGCTCTGCGTCAGGGAGCCGCCGGACTTGTGCATGCTCACCGAGGCCATGTCCGCGCCCGCGGCCATGGCGGAAACCGGCAGATCGTCCCGGAAATAAAAGTGCGTGCCGTGGGCCTCGTCCACCAGCACCAGCATGCCGGCTTCGTGGGCCAGCTCTGTGATCCGGCGCAGGTCGGCGCAGATGCCGTAATAGGTGGGGTTGTTGACAAGAATGGCCTTGGCGCCGGGATTGTCGCGGATTGCCTTTTTTATATCCTCTACGGACATGCCCAGGGCAATGCCCAGCCGGCGGTTGATGCCGGGATTGACGTACACGGGCTCGGCGCCGCAGAGGATCAGCGCGTTGATGACGCTGATGTGCACAGTCCGCGGGAGGATGAGCTTGTCGCCTTTTTTGCAGAAGGACATGACCATGGCCTGAACGGCGGAGGTGGTGCCGCCCACCATGAAAAAGGCGTGGGCGGCGCCAAAGGCGTCCGCCGCCAGCGCCTCGGCGTCCTTGATGACCGAAACGGGATGGCTTAAATTGTCCAGCGGCTTCATGGAATTGACGTCGATGCCCGTGCACTTTTCCCCCAGAAAGGCGGTAAGCTCCGGGTTGCCCAGGCCGCGCTTGTGGCCGGGCACGTCGAAGGGCACGATGCGCGCGCGCTTGACGGCGGTCAGGGCCTCCAAAATCGGCGTTTTGCTTTGATCGAGCGTATTTTTCAACGGTTGCTCCTTTATACAGACTCCAAGGAGATGACAATCAGTACACATTCATGGCGCTGAGGGGAATCAATACACGTTGATGGCGCTGAAGATTTCAATCATCTCTTTGCGGAGGAGGCTGCTTATTTGCAGGCGCGTCTTCGGCGGCAGCTCGTAGACGTCCGCGTTAAAGAGGTAATTCTGGAGATCCATTTCCTTGATGAGCATCTTTGTATGGAAAATGTTTGCCTGATACATGTTGATGTCGATGGTGTCGTACTTGGCCAGTATGGCGCTGTCGATGTAGTCCTGAATCGACGTGATCGTATGGTCGATAAACAGCTTCTTGCCGTCGATATTGCGGGTAAAGCCCCGGACCCGGTAGTCCATGGTGATGATGTCCGAGTCGAAGCTGCCGATGAGATAATCCAGGGTGGACAGGGGCGTGATGGCGCCGCAGGTGGTCACATCGATATCCACCCGGAAGGTGGCGATGGCGTTGTCGGGGTGGTATTCCGGATAGGTATGGACGGTGACGTGGCTCTTGTCCAGATGGGCCACCACCGTGTCGCCGCCCGCCTGGGCCAGCTGGGAGGGCTCGGCGATCAAAAAGGTCACGCTGGCCCCCTGGGGCTCATAATCCTGCTTGGAGATGTTGAGCACCGTGGCGCCGATCATCTCCGTCAGGTGGTACAGAATTTTTGTCAGGCGTTCGGAGTTGTACTGCTCGCTGATATAGGCGATATAGTCCTTCTGAGCGCGCTCCGTCTTGGCGTAACAGACGTCGTAGATGTTGAAGCTTAGGGACTTTGTCAGATTGTTAAAGCCGTACAGGGTCAGTTTGTTTTCCATAACGGATGCTCCTTTGACTAGAAAAATAACGCCCAAGCGCTTATGGCGGAAGACCACAACACACTTGAGCGATTATCATTGGAAATGTTTTATTTATATACGAATTTAAAAACTCGTTTTATTTATTCATTTCACCCGTATCAGAGTCTATATAGCAAGAATTACTTTTACTACTCTTATTGATTTTTCACAAGTGTGTATGGCTTCTCGCAGAACACAAGCTCCGGCAAAGCCAAGGTTTTGGGTACCCCAACTTATAAAATTCAGCGGCGTGTGTGACACGCAACGCAGTGCACGGGGAGCGGCAATGCTGCCGTGCGCAATCAATAAGGCAACGAAAGTTGCCATTTCGGCATTTGACCCGGCTGTCCGTCCGGCCTTTGATGAAAATATAAAAGCTTTTGCTTTATATTTTCACGGTCAAAAATTCTGTGCTATGATCGTTTAATTAACAGAACGCATACTAACATATTACCGCGGCGATGTCAATATGAACGCCTATTAGTTATATGCCGATTCTGCACTCTGATACATCAGAAGATGCTAAAAAGGTAAGGAGCCTCAGCCGTTGAGGAAACGGGACAAAAAGTCCTTTGTCTCCTGGCGGGAGGGGTTGATGAAAATCTGCTCGGGCGTCCCTTCCTCGCAGATGACGCCGTCGTTCATGAAGACCACGTGGCTGGACACATCTCTGGCAAAAGCCATTTCGTGGGTGACGATGATCATGGTCAGGCCCTCTTTTGCAAGGGTCCGCATGACGGATAACACCTCGCCCACCATCTGGGGGTCCAGCGCCGAGGTGGGCTCGTCAAACAGCAGGATCTCCGGCTCCATGGCCAGCGCCCGGGCGATGGCCACCCGCTGTTTCTGGCCGCCGGAGAGCTGCCGGGGCTTGGCGTTGATATAGGGCGACATGCCCACCTTTTCCAGATAGTTAAGGGCTGTCTGCCGGGCGGTGTTCTTGTCCTGCTTTAGAACCTTTGTCGTGCCGATCATGCAGTTTTTCAGCGCCGTCATGTTGGAAAACAGGTTAAAGCTCTGGAACACCATGCCGACCTTTGCCCGGTAGGCCGGGACATCAAACCGGCCGGCGGTGATGTCTTTCCCGTGGAAAAGGATTTCGCCGCCGGTGGGCGTTTCAAGCAGGTTGATGCACCGCAGCAGCGTCGACTTACCGGAGCCGGACGCGCCGATGATGCAGATAACGTCGCCCTTATTGACGGAAAAGTTGATATCCTTCAAGACAACGTTTTTGCCGAAGGTTTTGCTGAGATGGCGGATCTCAAGGAGCTTCTCAGTACTCACCTCTCGTCCCTCCGTTTCTGCCGAGGAATTTATACATGCCGCTGGTGTGGGCCAGCGTATCGGTGGTGGCCAGGTCGTAGTTTTTGGGGCCGTCCATCCGCCGTTCAAACCAGCGCAGCAGCTGGGAGAAGAACACGGTCATAATCAGGTACATGGCCATGGTGACGGTATACGTCTCAAAGTAGATGTAATAGGTGCCGGAGACGGATTTGGACGTGAAGAACAGCTCCACCACGCTGATGACCGAGAGGACGCAGGTGTCCTTGATGTTGATGATCAGGTTGTTGCCGATCTGGGGCATGATGTTCCGCAGCGCCTGGGGCAGGATAACGTACAGCATCGTTTGAAAGTGCGTCATACCGATGGCCTTGGCGCCCTCCGTCTGCCCCTCGTCAATGGACAGGATGCCGCCGCGCACTGTTTCGGCCATGTAGGCGCCGGTGTTGATGGAGACGATGAAAAAGGCGGCAAACCACATGGTCATGTCAATGCCGAACAGTATCGCCGAGCCGTAATAAATGAACATGGCCTGCGCCATCATCGGCGTCCCGCGGAAGACCTCCACATAGACGTTGAGGATCAGCCGGACAAGCCACAGGACGCTTTTCTTGACGGCGCTGTCGTTTTTGGAGACGGGTATCGTCTGGATGACGCCCACGATAAACCCGATGATGCATCCAAAGAACGTACCCACCACGGCGATGATCAGGGTCGTCCCCGCCCCGCGCAGGAGGGACCCGCCGTAGTTTTGCAGTATAAAGAGGATCCGGCCTAAAAAATCGGACGGCAGAGACATACGGTCACCCTTTCAAGAAGTTATGGGGGAGCAGCATGCCGCTCCCCCAACAGTTTTCGCTATCGTTATTCGGACAGGGGCTGGACCTTGATGGCTTCGTTCATCATGCGCACAAAGTCATCCGGGGTCAGTGTGGCGAGGGCTTCGTTGAGCAGGTCCTTAAGCTCGGTGTTGCCCTTTCTCAGCGAGATGCCGATGTTGATTTCCTCTTCGGACACCTCAAAGTTGTCCTCGGAACCCGTAAAGTTGAGAAGCTTCATATTGGGATAAACCATCAGGGCGGCCAGCGCCGTGGGCTCGTCGGTGACGACAATGTTGCACTTGCCGGAATCCAAGGCCACCAGCATGGCGGCGGTGGTCTCCATGGCGGGCAGAATCTTGGCGTCCTTGATCTGCGGCAGGCACTCGTCGTACCAGACCGTGTTGATCTGGGAGGTGCAGGTGGCGCCCGCCAGGTCCGAAAGGCCTTTCGCGTTGGCATACGGCGAGTCCGCGGTGGTCAGCGCCACGATGGAGGCGTAATAATACGGGGTTGTGAAGTCCATGGTCTCAAGGCGCTCGGCGGTGATGGACTGGCCGCAGATGCCCACGTCAACCTTGCCGGACTGAACGGCCAGGGGGATGCTGTCCCAGTCCATCTTGTGGATTTCCAGCTTGTAGCCGATTTTTTCGGCCAGGTACTTGGCCATCATGACGTCATAGCCGTAGGCGTAGTCGGTGCTCTGGTAAATCGGCACGGCGCCGTTGGCGTCCGTCGACTGCGTCCAGTTGTAGGGCGCGTAGGCGCACTCCATGGCCACGCGGAGGACCTTTTCTTCACTGGGCTGCGCGTCGGCGGGCTCAGACGCGGCGGGGGAGGCCGTGTCGGCAGCCGGCGGCGTTTCAGCTTTCGGCGCGCAGGCAGCGATCCCGAAAACAAGAACCAGCGCCAGGAGCAGGGAAAGCAGTTTTTTCATTACGATTACCATCCTTCGTAGAAACTTTTTTACTTTAACAGACGATAGTTGCATTCATTTTAACATCCGACGGCGGACTGCGCAATAACCAAGTTGACGCCCGCCCGCAGAAAATCAGCTTAACTACCGATACGCCCGGAGGGACGCCCGGCGCCCCCGCGCATACAATGGAGTGTGCCGGCGCCGGAAGGGTGCGGCGAAGATTGCTGCCTTGCAGCGGAAGGGGAGTTTAATGAGCTGGTTTTTAACGCACAGGTCGGCCTCGTACATAAAGCGGCTGTATGGGAAAAAGCCCGATGCCAAAGCGGATATCCGGGGGAGCGGCGCCTACCGGGACATTGTCGGAACCGCCGAGTTTTATCAGACGGGAGACGGCGTGCTCGTCAGCGTGGAGGTGACCGGGCTGCCGAGCCAGTCGGGGCCGTGTGGGGGCGGCATTTTTGCCCTCCATCTCCACGAGGGCGCGCCCTGCGCCGGGACGCCTGACGACCCCTATGCCGATGTGGGCGGGCATTATAACCCCGGCGGCTGCCCGCACCCCCATCATGCCGGAGACCTGCCGCCGCTCTTTGAGACGAAGGGGCGGGCCTTCATGGTTGTGCTGACGGGGCGCTTTAAGGTGGCGGACATCATCGGCCGGTCGGTGATCATCCACGCCGGCCCGGACGATTTTACCTCCCAGCCCGCCGGCAACGCCGGCAGGAAAATCGCCTGCGGCGTTATCCGCAGATAAGGTGAAAGATTCTTCGCCGAAGGGCTCAGAAGGAAGGCGCTGTAGGCCGCCCGCGCTTCTGAGGGGCAGGAGCCCCGAAGAATCTTTCGGTTTTATTTCTCCGCCAGATACCGGGCCACGGCGTCGGCCGCGCCGCGGCCTTCCTTGATGGCCCAGACCACAAGGCTCTGGCCGCGCCGGGCGTCGCCCGCGGCGAAGACGCCGTCCAGATTCGTCGCGTAGCTGTCTTCCGGCGCGCTGATGTTGCCGCGCTGGTCCTGATTTAGGCCCAGCTCGCGGATGACGGTGTCCTCGGGCCCCAAAAAGCCCATGGCGATCAGGACAAGCTGCGCCGGCCAGACCTTTTCCGTGCCGGGGACCTCCTGCATCTTGCCGCTGCTCCAGTCCACCTCCACGGTGTGCAGGGCCTTGACATTGCCCGCCCCGTCGCACTCGATTTTCTTTGTCGTCAGGCAGAAGTTTCTGGGGTCCTTGCCGAAAAGCTCGATGGCCTCCTCCTGCCCGTAATCGGTTTTAAAGGTCTTGGGCCACTGGGGCCACGGGTTATTATCGGTCCGGCCGACAGGGGCCGGCGGCATGATTTCCAGCTGGTTTACCGACCGGCAGCCGTGGCGGATGGCGGTGGCCACGCAGTCGGTGCCCGTGTCGCCGCCGCCGATGACGATAACGTCTTTATCCTTGGCGGAGATATAATTGCCGTCGGCGAAATTTGAGGCCAGAAGGCTTTTTGTGCTGGCCGCCAGGAAATCAACGGCGAAATAGATGCCCTTGCAGTCTCTGCCCGGGACGGAGACGTCCCGCGGCTTCTTTGCGCCGATGCACAGAACGACCGCGTCAAATTCCTTTCGGAGGTCCGCGGCGGTGATGTCCCGGCCGATTTCCACGCCCGTTTTAAACACCACGCCCTCCGCCTGCATCAGGCGGATGCGCCGGTCGACAATCTGCTTCTCCAGCTTCATGTTGGGGATGCCGTACATGAGCAGGCCGCCCGGCCGGTCGTCCTTTTCAAAGACGGTGACCGAATGCCCCAGCTTGTTGAGCCTGTCGGCGCAGGCCAGGCCCGAGGGCCCGGAGCCGACGACGGCCACCGTCTTGCCGGTCCGCGCCTTCGGCGGGTTGGGGACGACCCAGCCCATCTCAAAGGCGTGCTCGATGATGGCGCGCTCGTTCTGCCGGGTGGCCACGGCCTCGTCCGTCAGCCCCAGCGTACAGGAGCCCTCGCAGAGGGCGGGGCACACGCGGGAGGTAAACTCCGGAAAGCTGGAGGTTTTCATCAAGCGGCGGTAGGCCTTCTCGTACATGCCGTTGTAAAGAAGCTCGTTCCATTCGGGGATGAGGTTGTGGAGCGGACAGCCGGAGGCGGTGCCACCCAGCATCAGGCCCATCTGGCAGAAGGCGGTGCCGCAGTCCATGCAGCGGGCGCTCTGCTCCCTCAGCTTGTCAATGGGCATGACGGTGTGGAAGTCGTTCCAGTCGCGCACGCGCTCGCGCACCGGCCGGTTTGGCGCCGTTTCCCGCTTGTATTCCATAAATCCTGTCGGTTTTGCCATGATGGTGCCCTCCTAGTTTCCGCTCAGACGCGAGACGTCCCGGTTGTTGGCCTCAAAGGCGATCAGCAGGGCCTCCTCGCCCGTGTAGCCCTCGGCGTGCGCCTTGTTAATCTCCCGGAGCATGCGCGCGTAATCGTTGGGGAGAACGGTGACGAATTTTTTGAGGGAGTTCTCCCAATCGCCCAGGAGCCTTGCGGCTGTCGCGCTGCCGGTGTATTGAAGATGGTCCTCGAGCATCTGCCGGAGCTCGGCGGCGTTCTCGCCGTCGACGGCTGTCAGCGTCACCATCTCGGTGTTGCAGCGGGCCGGGAAGGTGCCGTCCTCGTCGTAGACGTAGGCGATGCCGCCGGACATGCCGGCCGCGAAGTTGCGGCCCGTTTTGCCCAGCACCGCCACCCGGCCGCCGGTCATGTATTCGCAGCCGTGGTCGCCGACGGCCTCCACAACGGCGGTGACGCCGCTGTTGCGGACGCAGAAGCGTTCGCCCGCCGCGCCGCGGATGTAGGCCGCGCCGCTGGTGGCCCCGTAGAAGGCCACGTTGCCGATGATGATATTCTCCTCCGGCACGAAGGCGCTGTCCTCCGGCGGCTTCACGATGAGCTTGCCGCCGGACAGGCCCTTGCCGGTGTAGTCGTTGGCGTCGCCCGTCAGGGTGATGGTGATGCCGCGGGGGATGAAAGCGCCCAGGCTCTGGCCCGACGAGCCGGTCAGGTCCAGCCGGATGGTGTCCTCCGGCAGCCCCTGGCTGCCGTATTTGCGCGTCACGTAACTGCCCAGGATGGTGCCGACGGCACGGTCTGTATTATGTACCGCCAGCGCCGCCGTCACCGGCTCGCCGCGCTCCAAAGCCGGCGCGCACAGCTTCAGCAGGACGCGCATGTCCAGCGTCTGCTCCAGGCCGTGCTGCTGCTCCGTGGTATGATGGCGCGCAGCGCCCGCCGGGAGTTTGGG
The DNA here is from genome assembly GCA_029267955.1 of Sporobacter termitidis. Classification (GTDB taxonomy): domain Bacteria; phylum Bacillota; class Clostridia; order Oscillospirales; family Oscillospiraceae; genus Sporobacter; species Sporobacter termitidis_A. The sequence goes on from JAJUHI010000003.1 coordinate 16,321, forward strand.
CATCCTCAAGATTTCGGACAGGTCCAGATTCTTCGCCTTCCAGCAGGAGGCCGGGATAGCCGCCTCCAGCATGTCGGTGCGGCCGATCATCTCGTCCACGGTCCTGAAGCCCATCTGGGCCATATACTCCCGCAGCTCCTCGGCGACGAAGAGCATAAAGTTCATGACGTACTCCGGCTTGCCGCAGAAGTTCTTCCGCAGCTCCGGATTCTGCGTGGCAACGCCCACGGGGCAGGTGTCCAGATTGCACACGCGCATCATCACGCAGCCCAGGGTCACCAGGGGCGCGGTGGCAAAGCCGAATTCCTCCGCGCCCAAAAGCGCGGCGATAGCCACGTCGCGGCCCGTCATCAGCTTGCCGTCGGTTTCGATGACGATGCGGTTTCGGAGATTGTTGAGCAGCAGCGTCTGGTGGGTTTCGGAAAGACCCAGCTCCCAGGGCAGGCCCGTGTGGCGCATGGAGGTCCTCGGCGAAGCGCCCGTGCCGCCCTCGCCGCCGGAGATGAGCACCACGTCCGCAAAGCCCTTGGCAACGCCCGCCGCCACCGTGCCGACGCCGGCTTCGGAAACCAGTTTGACGTTAATCCGCGCCTGGGGATTGGCGTTTTTCAGGTCGTAGATGAGCTCCTTGAGGTCCTCGATGGAGTAGATGTCGTGGTGGGGCGGGGGCGAAATCAGGCCGACGCCGGGGGTGGAGTACCGCACCCTGGCCACCTCGGGATACACCTTGCGGCCGGGCAGCTGCCCGCCCTCGCCGGGCTTTGCGCCCTGGGCCATTTTGATTTGAATTTCCTTGGCGCTGACCAGATACTCGCTGGTGACGCCGAAGCGGCCGGAGGCCACCTGCTTGATGGCGCTGCAGCGGGAATCGCCGTTTTTATCGGGGATATAGCGGGCCGGGTCCTCGCCGCCCTCGCCGCTGTTGGATTTGGCGCCCAGCCGGTTCATGGCGATGGCGATGGCCTCGTGGGCCTCCCTGCTGATGGAGCCGAAGGACATGGCGCCCGTCTTGAAGCGCTTGACAATCGACTCCACCGGCTCCACTTCCTCCAGCGGCACGGGCGCGGCGCTCTTCTTAAAGCGCATGACGGAGCGCAGCGTGGCGTAATCCTGCCCGTTGTCGTTGAGCTGCCTGGAATACTTCTTGAACAGGTTGTAGTCGCCCGTGCGGGTGGCCTGCTGCAGCAGGTGGATGGTCTGGGGATTGTACAGGTGGTATTCGCCGCCCGAGCGGTACTGGTAATTGCCGGCGGTCTCCAACTCGCCGTCCTCTATGGGCGCCAGGAACGCGGAAGCGTGGCGCAGGCACGCCTCCCTGGCGATCTCCTCCAGACCCACGCCGCCGATGCGGGAGGGGGTCATGGCGAAATACTCGTCGATGACGGCGGTGCTGACGCCCAGCGCCTCGAAGATCTGCGCGCCCATATAGCTCTGGATGGTGGAGATGCCCATCTTGGACAGCACCTTGATAACGCCCTTATAGGCGGCCTTGATATAGGTATGGACGGCCTCTTCCGCCGTATAGCCCTTGATGTAGCCCGTCCGCGTCAGCTCGGCGACGGACGCTGTGGCCAGGTAGGGGTTGATGGCGGCGGCGCCGTAGCCGATCAGGCAGGCGAAGTGGTGGACCTCCCGGGCTTCGCCGCACTCCAGCACGATGCTGGCCTTTTGGCGCAGGCCCGAGCGGATCAGGTAGTGGTGCAGGCCGGCCACCGCCAGCAGCGCGGGGATGGCCGCGTGCTGCTCATCCACGCCCCGGTCGGAGAGGATGAGGATCGACGCGCCGTCCCGGATGGCGTCGGCCGCGGCGGCAAACAGATCGTCCAGCGCGGCCTTCAAGGCGGCGCCGTCCCCGCCGGCTTTAAACAGGATCGGCAGCGTCACGGACTTGAAGCCGGGGGCCTCTTTGATTTTGGCCAGCTCCTCGTTGTCGATGACGGGCGCGTGGAGCTTGATTCTGCGGCAGCTCTCCGGCCCTGGGTGCAGCAGGTTGCCCTCCGCGCCCAGGAAAACGATGCTGGAGGTGATGACTGCCTCGCGCAGGGCGTCGATGGGCGGGTTGGTCACTTGGGCGAAAAGCTGCTTGAAGTAGTCGTAAAGTAAGGCGGGCTTTTTCGACAGCACCGCCAGGGGCGTGTCGTTGCCCATGGCGCCCACGGGGTCGACGCCGGTGGTCACCATGGGGGCCAGGTACATCCGGAGGTCCTCATAGCTGTAGCCAAAGGCCTTTTGCAATAGCGTCAGGGGCCGGCTGTCGCTTGGGGGGGCCGGCGGCGCGGGCAGCCGGTCCAGGTCCACCAGATGGATTTTCAGCCAGTCGGCGTAGGGCTCGGCCGTGGCCGCGGCGTGCTTGATTTCATCGTCCTCGATAATACGGCCCTTTTCCGTGTCGATGAGCAGCATCCGGCCGGGGTGCAGGCGCTCTTTTCTGACAATTTTGTCATTGGGGATATCCAGTACGCCCACCTCGGAGGCGAGGATGACGATATCGTCGGTGGTGACGTAGTAGCGGGAGGGGCGCAGGCCGTTGCGGTCCAGAGTGGCCCCGACGCGGATGCCGTCGGTAAAGCCCATGGCGGCCGGGCCGTCCCAGGGCTCCATCAGGCAGGCGTTATATTCATAAAAGGCCTTCTTTTCCTCGCTCATGCTCTCGTGGCCCGACCAGGGCTCCGGAATCATCAGCATCATCACGCGCTCGATGGGCATGCCGGCCAGCATCAAAAACTCGGCGGTGTTGTCAAACATCGACGAGTCGCTGCCGTTCTTGTCGATGACGGGCAGCACCTTTTTAAGGTCGCTGCCGAAGGCCGCGCTTTCAAACAGCGCCTGGCGGGCGTCCATATAGTTGACGTTGCCGCGCAGGGTGTTGATTTCGCCGTTGTGGATAAGGCAGCGGTTGGGGTGGGCCCGCTCCCAGCTGGGGAAGGTGTTGGTGGAATATCTGGAGTGGATCAGCGCCAGCGCCGTTGTAACGCGCGTGTCCTGCAGGTCAAGGTAAAAAGCGTCCAGCTGGTCGGCGGTCAGCATGCCCTTGTAGACGATCGTGCGGGAGGACAGGCTGGGCATATAGAAGCTGTCGCCGGGGAATTTCTCCCCCGCCGCCTTTTCCAGACGCCGGCGGATGATGTACAGCTTCCGCTCGAAATCCATGCCGGCCTCGACGGTTTTGCGCCCGATGAAAATCTGGCGCATAAACGGCATGCAGGCCTGGGCCGTTTTGCCGATGACAGAGGGCTCCACCGGCACGTCCCGGAAGCCGAGGACGACCTGACCCTCCTCCTCAACGATGCCGGCGGCCAGAGCTTCAATCTGGGACCGCTTGGACGGGTCATGGGGCAGAAACATAATGCCGGCTCCGTAGTCCCCGGCAGCCGGCAGAATCACGCCGGCTTTGGCGCAAACCCTTGTATAATACTCATGGGGCATCTGAAGCAGAATTCCGGCCCCGTCCCCCGATTCCGGCTCGCTGCCAAGCCCGCCCCGGTGACTGAGGTTTCTGAGGGCGGATAAGGCCTGACGCAGAATCTGGTTGGATTTTTCGCCCTTAATGCTGACAACAAATCCAATGCCGCAGGCGTCGTGCTCAAACCGCGGGTCATACAGCCCCTGCTTCGGCGGGTATCTGTTAATGCTCATAGAACCAGTCCTTTCAAAATGTCGGCTTTCCCGTGAAGGACCCATGTGAGTTCCCTGAAAAGGATAAAAAAACAGTATGATATCAAGCTGGCCCGCCCGCATTGCCGGACCAGCAAAATATCATACTCCCCATTGAGTTCTTCAGTTTTTATATTTAAAGTGTGCTGTATGCTATTTTAAGATATTTGCAAGTGTTTTGCAACACCCTTGCAAAAATTAATTTAAAATGCCATAAATTACTGGTAACAGAGGACCTGTTATGAGACAATATAACAACGATATTGCATTATTTACGATTCGGGGCTTGGCGTGGGCTGGGCGCCCGCCGGTTTTTGGCCGGAATTCTTGCTGCGGCTTCTGCCGCCCCTATGGTGGCGCTTCGGCCGTTTTGCCGCCGCGCCGTTGCCGCCGGAAGCCTGTGTCGCCGTTTCCTTGGCCGGGGCCGGCTGCTTTTTCTCCGCTTTCTGCTGCTTGGAGACGTTCTTCCCGCGCTTTTTGTCGCTTTTCTGCTGCGGCGGCTGCTCGGGCCTTTTCTGGGGTTTCGGCGGCGCCGGCTGCGGGTGCAAAACGGGCTCCGGCTCCGGTTCGGCGTCAGGCAGGGGGCTCGGCTCCGGCGCGGGCCGCGGCTTTTCAATAAAGCCGGCCTCCTCCAGCCGGCCCTCGGCTTTGGCGGCGATATACTCGGCCCGGCGGGCCTTGCCGCCCAAGATGTCCAGCTCGTCGAAGGAAAAGGTCTTCAGCGTCGTATCCAGACCGTCCTCCAGGCGCACCTTGGCCTGTCCGCGCAGGAGGTTGACGCTGATGACCGAGCCTTTGCCGGCGGGGGTGTCCACAAAAGCGTCCACCTTGGGCGCTTTTTTCACCAGATCCTCGTAGGCGTGCTCCTCGTATTTCAGGCAGCACATGAGCCGGCCGCAGGTGCCGGAAATTTTGACCGGGTTGAGGGACAGGCCCTGGGTTTTCGCCATTTTGATGGAGACGGGGTGGAACTCGTCCAAAAACTGCGAGCAGCAGAAGGGCTTGCCGCAGATGCCGAGGCCGCCCAGCATTCTGGCCTCGTCCCGGACGCCGATCTGGCGCAGCTCGATGCGCGTTTTGAACATGGCGGCAAGGTCCTTGACCAGCTCCCGGAAGTCGACGCGGCCGTCCGAGGTGAAAAAGAAGAGGATCTTGTTGCCTTCAAAGCTGAACTCCACGTCTACCAGCTTCATGTCCAGCTTGTGCTCGGCGATTTTCTTCTGGCAGAATTCAAAGGCTTCGGCCTCCCGGGCCTTGTTGTCCTCGGCCCGTCTCTGGTCCTCCGGCGTGGCGATGCGGATCACCGGCCGCAGGGGCGGTATGATGGCCGTGTCCTCCACCATGTGGTTGCCATAGGTGCAGTAGGCGTATTCCAGGCCCTTTGACGTTTCGACGATGACGTTGGTGTTGGAGGGTATTGTCAATCCCGCGGGATCAAAAAAGTATACTTTTCCTTTATTTTTAAAACGTGCGCTGATAACCTCAATCATGTTGTTCCTCATTTCAAGTCGGCGGGGAATGCCCGCGACTCTATTTTCATGCCGGCGGCTCTATTTTAGAGCCGTATTACCGGTTTTTGCGCGGCAAGACGGCGGTCGCCGCTTCGGCCAGCTCGGCGCAGAGCATCCCGGCGATGTGGCCGAGCCCCACGTTGGCGTTATAGTAGTCGTCGGCGCGGCTCAATGCGGCGAAGGCCTTTTTCGGGAAGTCCGGCGGGTAGGCGGCCGCTCCGGCGCGCGCGCCGTCCCGGAGCTTTTCCGCCAGGAGCGTCCGGACGCCGTCGACAAACAGGGGGAATTTGCTTTTGTCAAGATTCTCAAGTTGGAAGGAGAAGGCCGTGAGCGCCAGCGGACCTTCTGAAAAAGCCCTCACAAACTCGTCGGCAACCTCCATGACGCCGGACAGGTCCGGCAGGGCCTGGCCGGCCGGGAGCATCACGCAGCGGGACCGGACCGTCGCCAGCAAGGCCGAGGGGGTTTCCGCTTCTAAAATGATGGTAACGCGGGGCGGCGGCTCCTCCAGGAGCTTTAACAGCGCGTTCTGGGCGGCGGGATTCATGCTGTCCGCGTTTCTCAGGATATAAACCTTTTCCTCCGCCTCGTTGGGCAGTATCACCGCGTCCTCCCGCAGGGCGCGGATCTGGTCGACGACGATCTCCTTCTTGTCCGGCGGGCGGTCGATGACGGCGATGTCCGGATGAACGCCCCGCGCGGCTTTCTGACAATGGCGGCACAGTTGGCAGGGCTTATGATCGCCGCTTTCGCAGACGGCCGCCGCCGCCAGCGTTTCCGACGCGCGGGTCCGCTCCGCCTGGTCGCCGCCCCAGATGATATACGCATGGGATTTTACGGCTTTATACGGGCTTGCATCCGTTTGGACATGACGGACAGTTTCATTTCCCTGCTGACTCATAGCGCCTCCGTCATCCGGCGATTTTTGCTTACTCATTATAGTATTTTACATTTGATTCCGGCTTTTAGTCAACTAAAATGTCAGAATTCGTATATATGGCAGCGTTTTTCACGGGCTTGCCGATATAAAACCGGTGATTGCCACGGGCCCAACTGGGGCGTATAATGAAATCTCATAGTAAAACTGCCAATCCGAGGCAGAATACATCTGTCGGGCTGCCGGCTGAAAACCATAAGTTGCATACGGCGGCAATAATATGCTATACTGCTCGTTACAGCACTTTGCATCGGCATTGATGATACAGAAAGGAAAGGACAGTTATGAGCAAGGGAACATTTTACATCACAACGCCCATCTATTATCCCTCCGACAAGCTTCATATCGGGCACACCTACTGCACGGTGGCCACCGACGCCATGGCGAGGTACAAGCGAATGCAGGGCTATGATGTCATGTTCCTCACGGGTACCGACGAGCACGGCCAGAAGATTGAGGAAAAGGCGAAGGCCGCGGGCGTGACGCCACAGGAGTTCGTGGACAACATCATCGAGGGCAAAGGCGGCATCCTGGACCTGTGGAAGCTCATGAACATCTCCTACGACCGGTTTATCCGCACCACCGACGACTACCACGTGGCCGCCATCCAGCGGATATTCAAGGCCATGTACGACAAGGGCGATATCTACAAGGGCGCGTACAAGGGCCTGTACTGCACCCCCTGCGAGTCCTTCTGGACCGAGAGCCAGCTGGTGGACGGCAAGTGCCCCGACTGCGGGCGGGAGGTCAGATACGCCGAGGAGGAGGCCTATTTCTTCCGCGCCTCCAAATATGCCGACCGGGTCCGGGAGCTGCTGCGGAGCGGTTTTCTGGAGCCCGCCTCCCGGGTCAACGAGATGATCAACAACTTTATCGACTGTGAAGGCGGCCTGCAGGACCTCTGCGTGTCCCGCACCACCTTTACCTGGGGCGTGCCGGTGGACTTTGACCCCGGCCATGTGGTCTACGTCTGGCTGGACGCGCTGTTTAATTATACGACGGCCCTGGGCTTTCAAAACGACAAATACAACGATTACGAAAAATACTGGCCCGCGGACGTGCATTTTGTGGGCAAGGAGATCGTGCGTTTTCACGCCATTTACTGGCCGGCTTTCCTCATGAGCATGGAGATGCCCCTGCCCAAAAAGGTTTACGGCCACGGGTGGCTCAACTTCCACGGCATGAAGATGAGCAAGTCCATCGGCAACGTGGTGGACCCGGTGATTCTGGCCGACCGGTACGGGGTGGACGCCCTGCGGTATTTTCTCCTGCGCGACTTCCCCTTCGGCTCCGACGGCAACTTTACCAACGAGCTTTTGATCTCCCGGATCAACACGGACCTTGCCAACGACCTAGGCAATCTGGTGTCCCGGACGGTGGCCATGGTGATCAAATACTTCGGCGGCACGCTGCCGGAAGAGCGGACGGCCGACCCCATGGACGACGAGCTGATCTCCATGGCCGGCGCGCTGCGCGACAAGTATGAGGCGCAGATGGAGAAGTATGCGTTCCAAAACGCCCTGACGGAAGTGTTCCGCGTCTCCTCCCGGGCAAACAAGTATATCGACGAGACGACCCCCTGGGTCCTGGCCAAGGACGAGGCCTTAAAGCCCCGTCTGGCCGCCGTCATGTACAATCTCCTGGAGACCATCCGCATCTGCGCCGTCCTCCTCAAGCCCTTCATGCCGGAAACCAGCGCGAAGATCGCCGCCCAGCTGAACGCCGGCGACGGCCTGATGACATGGGAGTCGGCCGCCGCCTTCGGCGAGCTGCCGAAAACGGCATCGGTGACAAAAGGCGACGCCATCTTCCCGCGGATTGACATGGCCAAGGAGCTGGAGGCCCTGGCGGGCGCGGTGAAAACATCCGAATAACCAGTATCAAAAAGGAGCGGACCTTGTTGTCCGCTCCTTTTTTAACAAAGGGGAAGAACTTGTGTCTGCCCCTTAGGATATGTATACCATTATTATTTTTCACGTTTTCGGTTCAGCTTTTCCCGCAGCTTGCATAGGGCCTCGTCGTAGCGGAGGGACCGGAGCTTGGGAAACGCCCGGAAAATCCGCATGTTCTGGATTCTGTCAAGACTAAAGAGCGTCCTGATCCGGTCGGAATAAAATTCGCTCTCCTCAAAGCTGTCCAGAAGGGAATTCTTGAATTCGCCGGCCCGGCGGGCATATTTGCCGAGAAAGCCGTTGAGCGCCAGCTGAATCTCGCTCAGGCGGCCGTTGAGGATAAACACGTGGCGCACCGTCAGCGACAGATCAATAAGCCCGTACAGGAGAATCAGCAGGACGAGCAGCGACTTGTAGCTGTCCGGGAACTGGTCCGTCAGGCTGCGGACGAAGGGGTGGATAAATTTCAGGTGCAGGACGGCCATCACGCCGAACACGGACGAGGAGATGACGCTGATCCGGCCCTTGTAATTGAGCGGGAACATGGAGTAGTCCCACCATTTGGCCTGAAACAGCGTTTCCAGAATCACGGCGGTCAGGTACTCCAGGGCCGTAGCCAGGACGACGGCCAGGAGGAATATGACGAGGATGCCCTCAAACCGCCCGGCCAGCAGCGAGAGGAACAGCAGCGCGCCGAAGCCGTAGATGGGGCAGAAGGGCCCGTTTAAAAAGCCCCGGTTGACAAAACGGCGCTCCTGGACCGTAAACAACGCCGTTTCCCACGCCCAGCCGATGAAGCTGTATATAAAAAACCACAGTATCCAATCCGTCAGATGCATACAGTATCTCCGCAACAGAATTGTAAGGTCAAAAAAGCCGGAGATTTGATGGTATCTCCGGTTTTTATAAACTGGGGCGCCGCGCCCCGGTTACCTAACCGTTTAACAGGCTGTAAACCTGCTGCATCCGCTTGCTGCGCCGCAGCGGCAGCGCCTCCCTGACGCAGCAGAACTTGTCGACAAGGAGGACCACAAGGCTTTCCAGATGCTTTGGCAGGGCGGGGGTCAAGGGCCACATGTGCTTTCGGATCACGTCCTGCTCCTTTTTGTTGAGCGTAAAATGGCGGCTGGCGTTTATGGCCGCGATTTTCGGATGCCGGAAGCCGTGGAGGCCGCCGTAGGGGTTTTCCGTGTGCCAGTCGTACAGGAAAAAGTCGTGGAGCAGGCCGCCCCGGGCCGCGGAGCGGTAATCCAGGCCGAAGCGCCTGCAGATCAGATAGCTTTTAAAGGACACGTTCAGGCTGTGCTCCAGGCAGTCGACGCCCCGGTGCTGGTTGAACCGGCGCATGGACCGGACCGCGTCATGTTCTATCATATCTTTGACGCAGGCGTAATATTCCCTGTAAATGTCCGCCCCGGGCGGCGTTTTCGTTTTATCGCGCATTTAACAGGCCTCCGGTCCCGACTGCTATAGGACCTAATATGCCATAGTTCATAGCGTCTGTCAATAAAAGGCGCGGCTGCCGGTAACGGCTTACTATATGAAAAAAGCCTGCCCGGCGGTTAAGGGGCAAGCTTTCGGACGCCGGACAGCAGCCGCCGGGCCACAAGAAATTGCGGCTGCCGGAGGACGGCGGCGATTTGGCGGAGCTTCATTTTCCGGCGGCAGAACAGCAGGAGGACAAACCGCTCGTCATAGGTCAGCCGGCAGAGGGCGTTATGAAGCGCCGTGTTCCCGCCGGCCGCCCTTGCGCCGGTTGCCTTGCCGTACCGATACAAAAACCGGATGCCCAGGGCCTCGAGCTTTTCCATATCCGGCCCGGCCTTACCGCCGGAAGCCTTCTGATACGCCTTTGCAAACGCCGCCGCGGACGCCTCAAGAGCGTCTTTATCGTTGCCGAATATGTATAACGCCAGGCGGTAGAGCGCCCCGCCCGATGTCTCGCAGAGCTGATTCACCTGACAGCACAAAACGGGGTCTTCCATAAAAGCATCCTTACCGACATCATTTTCCGGCCCTGCCCTTTGGCGGGCCATCTATATATTGATTGGGCACGACAGATTATTACAAAATTTTTATTGTCAAAAAAAGCTGAAAACACGGGGCGTTGCGGCGGGCGGCGCGCCCCGTAGTCCCGGCGCGGCGGTAGACAGGCGGGCGGGGTACCTATATAATACGAAAAGGATATATCAGGAATTGATTGAAAGACGCATTTTTCGGACGTGCTGCGGCTTAACAAAACCGGGAGACTTTACATGCCGAATTTTGATCAATGGTTTGACAAGCTGTATATGGAAAACGCCCCCAGAATGGTCAAGCTGGCCGCGTATCTGCTCGGGGACCGGCAGGTCGCGGAGGAGCTGGTGCATGAGGCGTTTTTGATTCTGCTGTATAAGCGCGACCGGCTGGCGGACCACCCGAATCTGCCGGGCTGGCTGAGCCAGACCCTCAAAAACCTTGTGGCAGACGAGCTCAAGTCCGCCCGGCGCCGGCTTGAGCTGCCCTTAAATGAGGCCGCCGATGCCGGCGGGGAGGATACATACGAGCCGCCGCTGGAGGCGCTGCTCCCCCCGGGCCTGACGCCCAAGGAGCGGGAGATCCTCGTCTTATATTACGAGAAGCAGTTATCCTACGAGGAGATCGCGGCCCGGCTGAATATTACGGTCATCAATTGCAGGACCCGGCTTTTCCGGGCCAGGGCGCGTTATAAGCAGCTGAAAAATAACGATATGAAAATGACGCGGATGTTTTAAGCCTGTAATAAAACGCCGCGGTGAATCAATAGTCATAGGGGAGGTGGCGGGATGTTAAAAAAACGGCTTGCTGAGAAAAGCGGTTATCCGGCGGATGCCGCGCGGCTTCATGAGCGGCTGAAGCACATGCCGCCGGAGGAGATTGCCGGGGAAATGGCCGATATATGGGAGGCCATGGGGGAAACCGATTTTGACCCCCGGCGGATTGACGCCTATCTGGCGGCGCTGGAGGAGAAAGACCCCAAAGCCGTTGATTTTAACGCGGAGGCGGCGCTTAAATCCTTCCGCGCACGGCACGCGGTGCTGTTTGAGCAGCTGGACGCCGGCGAAGATGGCCGGAACCGGAAGATACGGCCGGCGCGGCGCCGGCGCTATGTGCGGCTGGCGGCGGCTTCGCTGGCGGTGGCGCTGGGCAGCATGATGACGGCGCAGGCCTTCGGCGTGGATGTGTTTGGCTTGATTGCCCGCTGGACGGATGAGACCTTCCGCTTTGACACGCTCGCCCAAAGCCAGGCGATAGATATACCGCCGCCCGCCGGGCCGGAGGAATACGCCAGCCTCCAGGAGGCGCTGGACGCTTATGAAATTACGGAAAAGGTCCTGCCCAAGTGGATGCCGGAGGGCTTCCGGCTGCTTGAAGTCAAGGTTACTCCCACGCCGAGATATGTAAGGTTCCACGCTGCGTACGAAAACGGGGAGAAATTCCTCTCCATCTCCGTCTGGCAGTATGGGTCGATCGAGGACGCAGCCAGCGTTATCTTTGAAAAGGACGATATGGAGGTCATCCATTACGAATACGCCGGCATTACCCATTATCTGATGTCGAACCTCGCGCAGAAGCGGGCCGTATGGGTAAGCGGCAACCTGATGGTCGACATTTCCGGCGACCTGACCCTCAGCGAGCTGGAAGAGATGGTCAGATCAATATATGAGGAGTAAAAAACCCCGCGCCGAAAGGCGCGGGGCCAGTTTTTCTGTTGTTTTATGCCGTTTCAATGGCGGCGGCCTTTTGCAGGCCCAGCTTGATGACGGCCTCCTCGCGCATTTTGTACTTGAGGATTTTGCCCGCGGCGTTCATGGGGAACTCCTCCACAAATTCGACGTAACTGGGCACCTTGTGCTTGGCCATGTTGGCGTGGACGAAGTCTTTGACCTCCTGGGCGGTCATGGTCTGGCCGTCCTTGAGGATAATGCAGGCCATCACCTCCTCGCCGTAAGATGCCGACGGCACGCCGATCACCTGCACGTCCCGGATCTTCGGGTGGGTGTACAAAAACTCCTCGATCTCCTTGGGGTAGATGTTCTCGCCGCCCCGGATGATCATGTCCTTCAGCCGCCCGGTGATGCGGAAGTTGCCCTCCGGCGTCCGGACGGCCAGGTCGCCCGTATGCAGCCAGCCGTCCTTGTCGATGGCGGCGGCGGTGGCGGCGGGCATCTTGTAATAACCCTTCATGATGTTGTAGCCCCGGGCCACGAACTCGCCCGTCACGTTGTCCGGGAGGTCCCGGCCCGTCTCCGGGTCGACGATTTTGCACTCGATCTGGGGCAGCGCCCGGCCCACCGTGCCGACGCGCACCTCCAGGGGGTCGTCCGTGGAGCTCATGGTGCAGCCGGGAGACGCCTCCGTCTGGCCGTAGACGATGGTAATCTCCGACATGTTCATCTTGTCAACCACGTCTCTCATGACGGAGATGGGGCAGGGGGAACCGGCCATGATGCCCGTGCGCATGTGCGCGAAATCGGCGGGATTGAAGTCCTTGTGTTCCAGCATGGCGATGAACATCGTCGGCACGCCGTGGAAGCACGTGATCCGCTCCTGCTTGATGCAGGCCAGGGCCGATTTGGGCGAGAAGTAGGGCAGCGGCGACATGGTGGCGCTGTGGGTCACGGCGGCCGTCATGGCCAGCACCATGCCGAAGCAGTGGAACATGGGCACGTGGATCATCATCCGGTCCGCGGTGGACAGGTCCATCCGGTCGCCGATGCACTTGCCGTTGTTGACGATATTGTAGTGGGTGAGCATGACGCCCTTCGGAAAGCCCGTGGTGCCGGAGGTGTACTGCATGTTGCACACGTCGTCGGGGTTGACCAGGGCCGCGCGCCGGTAGACCTCCTCCAGGGGCACCCTGGCGCCCAGCGCGAGGGCGTCGTCCCAGGTCAGGCAGCCCTTCTGGCGGGAGGAGACGGTGACGATGTGGCGCAGGAAGGGCAGGCGCTTGCAGTGGAGCGGCTTGTCGGCCGGCGTGTAGTCCAGCTCCGGGCACAGCTCCCTGATAATCGCCACATAATCGGAATCCCGGTAGCCGTCGATCATGACCAGCGTGTGCACGTCCGCCTGACGCAGCAGGTACTCCGCCTCCCGGATTTTGTACGCGGTGTTGACCGTCACAAGCACCGCGCCGATCTTCACCGCGGCCCAGAAGGTGATAAACCACTGGGGCACGTTGGTGGCCCAGACCGCGACCTTGTCGCCGGCCTTGACGCCCAGCGCGATGAGGGCGCGGGCGAACCGGTCCACATCCTCCCGGAATTCGGCGTAGGTGCGCGTGTAGTCCAGCGTCGTATAGCGGAAGGCGACCTGGTCCGGGAACTCCTCCGTCACCCGGTCCAATAGCTGCGAAAAGGTCAGCTCGATGAGCTCATCCTTGGGCCAGATAAACTTGCCGGTTTTGCGCTTGTTGGAAAAATATTTGTCGCCCTGCTCCCGGAGCCTGATAAACCGGCTGATGACGTTGACGTAGTGGGGCAGGACAATGTCCGGGTCGTCAAGGCCCGCCGCCGCTCCGTCATAATCCAGCGACAGGGCGCCGTTGTAATCGATGGACCGCAGGGCGGCCGCCATCTCAGCCACGGGGACGTCGCCGTCGCCGATGAGGCAGGGGCGGCGCGCGCCGTTAGCCTCCTCCGAATCGCCCACGCGGACGTGCTTGACATAGGCGCCCAGGTTCGAGATGGTCTTGTCGGCCGATTCGTGCCCATAGATGTACGGGTGATGAATGTTCCAAAGGGCGGCCAGATGGTCGCAGGCGAAGCGGTCCAGCAGGCGGCACAGGGCGGCGGTGTCGGCGTAAATGCCCTTTGTCTCCAGCAAAAGCACGACGTCCTCCGACTCGGCCAGGGGGAGAAGCCCGGCGATGAGCGCGGCGGTCTGCTCCTCCGTATCGGGGCTGTCAAGGGGCAGGTCCAGGCAGACATAGGGCGCGTGCAGCGCGGACGCCAGCAATATGGCGTCGGCGCCGTCCTTTAAGGCGGCGGTCCTATGGGATTCTTCCACCGTCAGCGCGACGGCGACGCAGGAGACCACGAGCCGTCTGTCGCCCAGGCGGCGCAGGAACTGCTGCCGCTGGCCGTCAAATATCCGCCGGGCCTCCGCCGCGTCATACCGCAGCTCAAGGGCGGAAAAGCCCATGCTTTCGGCCAGGTCGCAGTGTTCGCTCCAGGACAGGTCGGGCCAGTTGCCCGTACAGTAGGAGAGTTTCATAGGCCTTGTTCCTCAAAGACGATCTTGTTGACGGCGGAGAGGTACGCCCGGATGCTGGCGCCGACGATGTCGGTGGACAGCCCCCGGCCGGAATACAGCTTGCCCCCGTGGCGGAGCTTGACCAGCGCGTTGCCCATGGCCTCGTACCCCTCCGTCACGGCGTGAATCTGAAAATCGTCCAGCTCATATTGGCGGCCCAGCAGCTGCCCGATGGCCCGGAACGCCGCGTCGATGGGGCCGTCGCCGGCGGATAAGGCCTGCAAGGGCTTACCGTCCTTCAAAACGCTGATAACGGCGGTGGCCGTGATGGCGCTGCCGCTGTTGATAACGTAATTGTCCAGAACGTAAGAGGGCGTCACCTGGCCGGCCGTCTCGGCGATCAGCGCCTCGATATCCCGGTCGTCAACCTTCTTGCGCCGGGCAATTTCCCGAATCTGCAGAAAAATTTCGTTCAAGTCCTCGGCGGAGACCTCATAGCCCAAATACTCGATTCTGGCTTTCAGCGCGTCAAAGTCGGCGTCCACGCCCAGAATTTCCAGGGCTTTGGCCGAATCGGACGCGGCGCCGCTGTCGGAGTCGGCATAGGCGGAAAAGCGCCCGGCGCGGCCGCCGCCCGTCAGCGCGTCCAGCTGGCGGCAGGTCCGGTGCAGCGCCGTCACATTCACGCCGTGGGAAATGCCCAGCGCCTCGCCCCGCACCTTTAAAATCCCCAACAGCTGCTCCAGGGACAGCTGCGGGCTCCCGCCGAAGGCGACCTTGATCTGACGGACGCCCACCCCCAGAGCGGCGACCGCCGAGGCGGCGGCCAGCCCGAGGTTATCCCGCAGGTGCAGGGAGAGCGTCACGTTTTTCAGCGCCGGCACCTGCTCTGTGACGGCGGTCAGAAACGCGCAGATTTCGTCCGGCGTCTTCTCGCCGGTGGTGTCGCACAGCGTCACGGTCGAAACGCCCGCGTCGATGGCCGCGCTGATGACGGAACCTAAAAATTCCGGTTCGCTGCGGGTGGCGTCCTCGGCGGTAAACTCCACGTCCGGGCAGCGGGACACGCAGTAGCCGGCCAGGTCCCGCACCTGGTCGAGGACCGTGTCCGCCTTCAGCTTGTAAACGTACTCCATCTGGATGGTGGAGGTGGGGACGATGAGGTTCAGCCGGGGCTTTCTGGCCTTTACAAGGGCGGCGGCCGCCCGGTCCACCGAGTCCCTGCTCAGGGCGACGGGGACGCAGACGGTACAGTGCTCCAGCGTGGCCGACAGGGTCCGCACCAGGACGGCCTCGGCGGGCGCGTCGGACACAAAGCACGTTTCCAAAACGTCAATTCTCAGCTTTTCCAGGAGCTTTGCCATCTCGATCTTCTGCTTGAAGCCGAGACCGGAGGCAAACAGCTGTTCACTTTCGCGCAGGGAGATATCGGCGATTTTAACGTCTCTCACGATAGGACCTCCTGCCGGTTCCGGGTCAGACCGCGACGGTCCAGCCCATGTCGTCGGCGATCTTGCCGGTCTGGATGCCGTAGAGCGTCTCGTACAGCCTTGTGGCCAGCGGGCCCACCTTGCCCTCCCTGATGGTAATGTCGCTGTTTTTATAAACCAGCTTGCCCACGGGGGAGATCACCGCGGCGGTGCCCGTGGCGAAGATCTCCCGAAGGGTACCGTCGCCGGCGGCCTTGATGACATCCTCGATGCGCAGACGGCGCTGGGAGACCTGCATGCCCCATTTTTCAAGCAGGGCGATGACGGAATCCCGGGTGACGCCGGGGAGGATGGTGCCGGTCAGCGGCGCGGTGATGATCTCGTCGCCGATGACGAAAAAGGCGTTGGAGGTGCCGATTTCCTCCACATAGCTGCGCTCGATGGCGTCCAGCCACAGGACCTGCTCGCAGCCCATGGCGTTGGCCTTCGTCTGGGCCTTTAAGGAGCCAGCGTAGTTGCCGCCCACCTTGGCGTAGCCGGTGCCGCCGGGCGCGGCGCGGACGTATTCCTCCTCCACGTAGATGCTGGTGGCGGAGAAGCCTTTTTCATAATAGGGGCCCACCGGGCTCAATATGATGACAAACTTATAGTGATTGGCCGCGTGAACGCCCAAAAACGCCTCGTCGGCGAAGATAAAGGGCCGGATATACAGCGAGGTGCCGGGCTTATCGGGAATCCAGTCCCGGTCAACGTTCACAACGGCCCGGATCGCCTCCACAAACAGCTCCTCGTCGATGGCGGGGATGCACATGCGCTCGTTGGTCCGGTTGGTGCGCGCGGCGTTCATATAAGGCCGGAACAGCAGCACGCGGCCGTCCGGCGTCTTGTAGGCCTTGAGGCCTTCAAACATCTCCTGTCCGTAATGGAGCACCGCCGCCGCCGGGTCCAGCATCAGGGGCCCGTAGGGGACGATCCGCCCGTCATGCCAGCCTTTGCCGGTCTCATAATCCATAATGAACATGTGATCGGTAAACGTCTTCCCGAATTTGAGGGTGTCGGGATCGGGCTTGGGTTTGGGGGTCGCGGTTTTTTGCACGGCAAACTGATATTTCATTCTCTATTCCTCCCTGCGGCCGTCACGCGGCCGAACTATTGACGGAAGCTTATTATGCGTATTGCTTATAATACGCGAACGCCTGCATGTTGGCGTCATTGAGCTTTGCTTTTTCACCGGTGAAGGTCTTGTGCATCACCTGACGGATGGCGTCCTCGCTGACCACGTTTGTGGCCCGGACAAGGGCGCCCAGCATCACCATGTTGCCCACCTTGGGATTACCCAGGTCCATGGCGATATCGTTGACGGGGATCTCCAGCACCCGGATGTCGCTGCGTTTGGCGGGCTGGTTGACGATGGCGGTGTTGATGAGCAGCAGGCCGCCGGGCTTGACCATGGGCTCAAACTTGATAAGGGACGGCAGGTTCATCACCACGACCGCGTCGGCTTCGTAAATCAGCGGGCAGCCCACCGGCGCGTCGGAGACGATGACGGTGCAGTTGGCGGTGCCGCCGCGCATCTCCGGCCCGTAAGAGGGGAGAAAGGTGGCGGCTTTGTCTTCCAGCATGGCGGCGTAGGTGATCATCTGGCCCATCAGCAGGATGCCCTGCCCGCCGGAGCCGGCGAAAAACAGTTTGGTCGTACTCATGCGCGGACCTCCTCCGGATTCCTGAAAACGCCCAGCGGGTAATAGGGGATCATCTTGTCGCCGAGCCATTTCATGGCGTCCTGGGGCGTCACGCCCCAGTTGGTGGGGCAGGTGGACAAAAGCTCCACGAAGGCAAAACCGAGCTTTTTCTCCTGCACCTCAAAGGCCCGTCGCACGGCCTTCTTCGCCGCGCGGATGTTGGCGGGGGAGTTTAAGGCGACCCGCTCGATGTAGACCGCGCAGTCCAGGTTTGACAACAGCTCCGACATTTTGATGGGCATGCCGGCCTGCTCCCTGGTGCGGCCCTCCTGGGAAGTGGTTGTCTTCTGGCCGATCAGGGTGGTGGGGGCCATCTGGCCGGAGGTCATGCCGTAGATGCAGTTGTTGATGAAAAACGTGCAGATTTTCTCGCCCCGGGCCGCCGCGTGGACGATCTCGCCCATGCCGATGGAAGCCAGGTCCCCGTCGCCCTGATACGTGAAGACCAGCTTGTCGGGGTGGACCCGTTTGATGCCGCTGGCCACCGCCGGCGCGCGGCCGTGGGCGGATTCGCACATTTCCACATTCATAAACTTATGGGCCTGCACGGCGCAGCCGATGGGCGCGACGCCGATAGCGTCCCCCAGCTTCCCCATTTCCTCAAGGGTTTCCGCGATCAACCGGTGCGCAATCCCGTGGGTGCAGCCGGGACAATAGCTGGTGTCGACGGCCGTCATGCCCTTGGTATAAGTAAATACGGGCTTCATCTTGCCCCTCCTAACCCTTTATAATATCCTGATAAAGCTGCCGGGCCTTATCGGCAACCTCCACGGAGGTCGGCAGCATGCCGCCCGTCCGGTGAATCAGCGCCACCGGGTACCGGCCGTTGACGCCCAGCTTCACGTCCTCGATGAGCTGGCCCATGGACAGCTCGGCGGAAATGACGAGCTTGGTTTTCTTGCCCAGCGCGTCAAAGGCCGCGTAGGGGAAGGGCCAGAGCGATATCGGGCGGATGAGGCCGGCCTTGATGCCCTGCGCCGCCAGAAGGTCGATGGATTCCCTGGCGATGCGGGAGACGGTGCCGAAGGCCACAAAGACGATGTCGGCGTCCTCGATGCCGACGCTCTCATACCGGCAGAGCTCCTTTTGGGCCCGCTCGTACTTGCGGAAGAGCTTTTCCACGTGGGCCTCCAGCTCGTCCGGCTGCATGCGCAGGGATTTGACGATGCGCCGACCGCTGTCGTCGCCGCCGTAGCCGGTGAGGGCCCAGGGCTTTTTGGCCCGAATGTCCTTTTCCTCCAGGAAGGGGCGCGGCTCGGGCAGCCGGACCGGCTCCATCATCTGGCCGAGGATGCCGTCGGCCAGAATAAACACGGGGTTCTGCCAGGCGTTTGCCAGAGGCACCGCCTCGTAGATGAGGTCAATGGCCTCCTGGACGCTGGCGGGGGCGAAGACGATCAGCTTGTAGTCGCCGTTGCCGCCGCCGCGGGTGGCCTGAAAATAGTCGGCCTGGCCCGGCTGGATGCCGCCGATGCCGGGGCCGCCCCGGGAGACGTTGAGAATAACCACCGGCACCTCCGAGGAGCACAGAAAGCTCATGCCCTCCTGCATCAGGGCGATGCCGGGCGAGGAGGAGGAGAGAAAGACGTCGCCGCCGGCCGCGGCCGCGCCGTAGGCCATATTGACGGCCCCCAGCTCGCTTTCCGCCTGCAGGAAGGTGCCGCCGCGCCTGGGCAGTTCCCGGGACAGGTACTCGGGGATCTCGCTCTGCGGGGTAATCGGGTACCCGAAGTAAAACCGGGCGCCGCCGCGGATGGCGGCTTCGGCAAAGGCCTCGTTGCCCTTCATGAGTACTTTTTCGGTCATTCGGACGTCTCCTCCTTATATATCTCTATCGCCCCGTCGGGACAGACAAGGGCGCAGGACTGACAGCCGACGCACGCTTCCTGGTCGGATATGGACGCGGGAGAATACCCCTTGCTGTTGATCGCCGTGCTCATCACGATGATCCCCTTGGGGCAGAAGGCCCGGCACAGCTCGCAGCCCTTGCATTTGTCGCTGTTGAACCGGACTTGGAATTTTGCCATGATGCTGCTCCTTTCGGTATGCATTGATGATGAAGTAAAAAGACCGCTGAGGGTCTGTTATTTATCCAGCCAGGACGGGCGCATGTACAGGCCCAGCGGCATCAGGTAACCGCTGACGCCTCTTAAAGCCTCCCGGGGAATGAGCGCCTGTGGGTAGCAGTCGCACCACAGCTGCCGGCCGGTTTTATCGCAGAGCGCCCTTGCCAGCAGGTGCCCGCCGATAACGGTTTCGGCCGTCGTTTTCCGCAGCAGGTGCGTGTTGCCCACGATGCCCCGGACAGGAAGCCCCGTGATGTCTTCGATGGCGCCGAGTTGGGATACGGCGCCGGCGATATCGCGCGTCTCATAGCGGTTGAAGTTGACGACCGCCAGCATGGCCGCGTCTTCCGACGTCAGGTATTTTTTAAACTGGTTGAGGACCTTTGCCCCGGCGTCGTTGCCGCCGGCGTCGATGATGACGCGGCAGCCCTTGTCCTCCAGCGGCGTCCGGATATCCGCCGCCAGCTCCGGCAGCTCGGCGGTAATCTCGGTTTTGTAGACACCGCCGTAAACGCGGACGCCTGCTTCTTCCAGCTGTTCGATGCGCTCCCTGGAGCGGAAATAGGGGTTGACGATATCCAGGTCAACCAGCGCCAGGCGCGGATAACGGCGCCATCTCTGCCGTCTGCCCTCCGCGGCCAGGCGCATGGCCAGGCTGACGGAAAACTCGGTCTTGCCGCTGCCGTAATGGCCGGTGACAATCAAAATTCTGTTGCCGAAGGGGCGTATATAGGGTGTGCCGTTCACTGCTTCACCGCCTGAAGGCCGCGCACTGCCGCCCGACGCCTGAAGCGGGCCGCCGCCTGAGAGTTTGGTCATTAGTATACGCCTACCAAATGCCGTTTTGCAAGGGCGAACAAAAAATTCGGCAGCGTATTAGCGAATTAATCCAATAATACGGCATATATAAAAAAAGGACGGACCGCCCGGCGGTCCGCCAAAGAAAGGGTTGTGGGATAAAGATATGAGCTTATGTCCGAAATATCGTCCGCGGGCTGTCGTCAGCACCCACGGGCGATTTCGGGACCTGCGGCATCCTCATGCCATTGGATAAGCTGCAGGATAATCATACGATATTTTACAGAAAGTGTAAATAGCGGTATTTGCCGGATTGCCACTAGTTTTGTCGAACAGCCGATCCCCCGGCCGGAAACCGCGGAAGAAAAACTTTGCGGGCGAGAA
The DNA here is from genome assembly GCA_029267955.1 of Sporobacter termitidis. Classification (GTDB taxonomy): domain Bacteria; phylum Bacillota; class Clostridia; order Oscillospirales; family Oscillospiraceae; genus Sporobacter; species Sporobacter termitidis_A. Next base: position 36,948 of record JAJUHI010000003.1, read on the forward strand.
CCGAAAGCCGCCAAACCCCGTCTAACAGGCGACCGGTCAAAAAACCAAAGGAGATGAATGAGTGACAAGCGACGAGCTTGGGGCGCGGATAGCGGCCATGATGCAAACGCTGTACCGCGTCAGCTATACGTATTTATCGGAGAGCTGCGATCGGGAGGAGGCTGTCGCCGAGTGCCTGCTGAAGGCGTGGCAGAAACGCTGCCAGCTCCGGGATGAGCGGTACATGCAGACCTGGGTGATTCGCATCCTGATCAACGAGTGCCGCAACATAGGGAGACGAAAAAGCCGGGAGGTGCCGGTGGCGGAGCTGCCCCGGCGGACGGCGCCGCCGGATGCGGATGTGGAGCTGCACGACGCGCTGTTCCGCCTGGACGAGTCGCTGCGCCTGCCCATTGTCCTGCATTATGTGGAGGGCTTTACCATAAGCGAAATCGCCAATATTCTGCGCTGGCCGCAGGGCACCGTCAAATCGCGGATGCTGCGCGGCCGCCGGGAACTGAAAAGAATATTATCCGGAGAGGAGCAACTGCCATGCCAGATATGAAAGACTTGGAGCGGGCCTTCGGCCGGGCCGACGCCGGCTTTGTCGCCAGCGTCAACCGGACGCTTAATGGGCTGCAGGCGGACAGGCAAAGAAGGCCTGCGGTTAAAAGAACGGGCCTGCGCCTTGCCGCCGCCATCGCCCTTATCACCGCGCTGCTGACGGGGACGGCGCTGGCCTTAACGAGCAATTGGGGCGTGTTGGATTTTCTCCATCAGAGAAGAAGCGGCGCGGCCGTTTTGCCGCAGGTCGGCGAAATTGTGCAGACGGACGTGCCGCAGGTCCCGGTGGAGACGGATATTGCCCGTTTCTCCGTCCGCGAGGGCATCTACGACGGGAACAACTTCTACCTGATCGTCGACGTCAAGCCGGCAAGCGGTAAGTACCTGCTGCTGGGGCCGGACGCCTACCCCCAGGACCCGATGGCCGTCATGGACCCGCTGTTCGAGGGGACGGCAGGCACCATTTCAGATTATGCCCGGGAGAACGGCAAAGAAATCATTCAGACAACCGTCAGTGTGGACAAAGCGGGCGGCCAGGGCGTCGATTATCTCCTCCAGCAGGACGGGACGCTCACCTATTTTATAAACGGCAGCCTGATTCAGGAGTCTGACACGGTCGATCTGGAGTTAAGCTGCATTCTCACCCGGTTTGTCAAAAACCAGGACGGCAAGGATATACGGGAAAACATCCGGAATTCTAAACTCGCCTTCACGCTGGAGAACACGGGCTTTAAAGAGATCGTCACCAGCATCGCCCCGGCGGAATACCCCAGCTGCGGCGTCCGTATTGACAGCATCACCCTCAAGGGGTCGGAGATGGCAATCTATGCCGTGGTCCAATATACCGTCACGGACAAGGAGCGCTATGACGCTGTCGAAGACGGGCTCATGTTCGAATTTCTGGACACGGCGGGCAACCGCCTGCCGGACGGCGCGACGTCGGGCGGCGGCATCACCACCGAGGACGGCGTGCATTATGTTCTGGAGCACGCCATCGGCGCGATGGAGAGCCTGCCGCGGGAAATCGCCGTCAGGGGCTTCAACTTCTGGGATATGACCGGTTACGAGACCCACACCTTTACCATGAGGTAGACCGCTCCGCGTTTGGGCAAAAAAAGGGGAAGGTACGAGGCCTTCCCCTTAATTTATTTGCTTTCGCCGGCCTTCATGCTCAGGTAAGCGTTGATAAAGCCGTCCAGGTCGCCGTCCATGACGGCGTTGATGTTGCCGTTTTCATAGTTGGTGCGGTGGTCCTTCACCAGCGTGTAGGGCATAAAGACGTAGGAGCGGATCTGGCTGCCCCACTCGATTTTCATCTGCTCGCCCTTGATGTCGCTGATTTTGTCCAGATGCTCCCGCTCCTTGATTTCGATGAGCTTGGAGCGCAGCATGCGCATGGCCACCTCGCGGTTCTGGTGCTGGCTGCGCTCCATCTGGCAGGCCACGATGATCCCGGTGGGGATATGGGTGATGCGGACGGCGCTCTCCGTTTTGTTGACGTGCTGGCCGCCGGCGCCGGAGGAGCGGTAGGTGTCCACCTTCAAATCCTCGGGCCGGATTTCAACCTCCACGTCGTCGGAAATGAGCGGCGTCACCTCGACGGCCGCGAAGGAGGTGTGCCGCCGGCCGGAGGAGTCGAAGGGGGAGATGCGCACCAGCCGGTGGATGCCGCTTTCGCTTTTGAGGTAGCCGTAGGCGTTTTCGCCCTCAATCTCGATGGAGGCGGATTTGATGCCCGCCTCCTCGCCGTCGAGATAATCGAGGACTTTGTATTTCATGCCGTGGCGCTCGGCCCAGCGGGTGTACATCCTGTACAGCATTTCCGTCCAGTCCTGGGCCTCCGTGCCGCCC